>CAYMLM010000086.1:0-8457 GCA_964391385.1 uncultured Papillibacter sp. | reverse complement strand
TCCGGTCCGCCGAGATCTCGGCCCGCGCCGTGGCCGAGAGGGCCGGTATGTCCGGCGGTCCCTTCGCGTATACGGTTTTTTCCGGAAGCATGTCGAGCAGCTTGATGTTCAATAACTCCAGCTTGTATATCGAGGGCAGCGCGCACGCAAACAATGTGCTGCAGCTCAACGGTTCCTATATAACCGTTACGGGAACGGCCGAGGCGGCATCCAATTTCTACTGCTACGGCTCGCTCATCACGATCGACACGGTCCGGGGCGCGAGTACGACCGTATACGGCAGCGGCGTCAATATCCAGCACACGATCAATAGCCCCGCGCCCGTCATCGAGATGCCCGATTTTTCCGATCAGGTGCAGGCCGGGGCCGGACAGGTTTATACGGGCTACACCATGTTTTACGGCAGCAGCATCAACCTGGATTCACCAATTTATGTAGACGGCGACCTGATGTTTGCCGGCAACGACATCACCGGACAGGGCACCATACTCGCGTCGGGCAGCATGCAGTTCAACGGCAGCAGCATCGTCAACTCTTCGGATGACGCGGTATGCTTTTATTCCAGGAACGGTAACATCCAGATCAACGGGTCGGACATCCGGCTCGACGGGGTCCTCTACGCCCCGAACGGCATGATCCAGATCAACGCGTCCAATGTCGTGATCAACGGCAGAATTATCGCCAATACGATCCAGATCAACGGCAGCAACATTCAGATTATTGCCGGAGACGGCGACCTGGACTGCCTGCCGAGGGGCTCGATCAAGCTCGTGGAATAGCTCCATCTGCACAGCTGAATCTATATAATACAGAAAGCCGGAGGTGCAGTGCAGACCTCCGGCTTTCCATATCCGCCGCGCAAAACGTTTACCCGTCCTCAGAGCCTGCCGATATAACGCGCCGCGTTGTAAGCTTCGGTCGTGGCCTGCAGGATGTTTCTCGGCGCTCTGCAGTCCCCGATCTGGTGAAATTCCGGCGCGCAGGACCGGAGCGCGTCCGCTTCATCCCACAGCGGCCTTTGGCCCGCCGCCACGACAATGGTGTCCGCCGCGTAAAATGCTCTAACCTCCGCGCTTCGGCCCATGACGCCTTTTTCGCCGATCTCCTCCGCTGCCGTGCCGAGGGCGAGCGCGATGCCGAGCTTTTCGATCTCGATCCGCAGCGCGTTGAAATGCACCATGTTGCCGCCGTCGTTGAGCGCCGGCAGCAGCTCCAGGATCGTCACGTTCCGGCCCATGCCGGCCAAAAATATGCCGAGCTCCGTTCCCACAAGACCGCCGCCGAGGATCAAAACGCGTTCCCCCGCCAGGTCCGGATTGAGGTACACCTCTTCCGCGTACCGCACGTTCGGTCCGTCTATGCCGGGTATGCCGGGCTTTAAGGGCCTTGCGCCCAGCGCCGCGATGATGACGTCCGGCGCGATTCCGAGCGCCACAGCCTCCGTGACGGGGGTGCCGAGCCTCACGTCGACGCCCGCGGCGCGGACACGCCCGGCCTGCCGTTTCAGGTACTCGCCGAGACGGGCCTTGAACGGCACGTTCTTTTCGCAGTTCAATACGCCGCCGAGTTCCCCGTTTTTTTCGCACAGGATGACCTCGTGCCCGTTTCGGGCGGCCGTCAGGGCCGCCTGCAGTCCGGCCGCGCCGCCGCCCGCTACGAGAACCTTCTTCTTTCTTCCGAGCCGGATCACGTTCAGGCTTTCAATCTCGTGCCCGGTCTCGGGATTGATCGCACAGGCGCGCCGCCGCGTCCGGGTGCTGTTGGACAGGCAGGCGTAGCAGCGCAGGCACTTGTCGATATCCTCGTCCATGCCCATGCGCGCCTTCATCGGCAGGTCCGGGTCGGCCAGGAGCCCCCTGCCGATCTGGACGACGTCGGCCTGACCCGAGGCGACGATCTCCTCCATGAGCGCGGGGTCCGTGAGCGCGCCGACCGTCGCGACCGGCGTTTTCACGTGTCTTTTGACCTCGGCCGCGTATTGAACGTTGCAGCCGTCTTCATTGAACATACTCGGAAACGTGACCGTACTGGCGTACGGCGACTCGTGATGGCCGGCGGAAACGTGGATGAGGTCCGCGCGGCCGTCGAGCGCTTTGGCGATCCTCACGCCCTCGTCGATATCGTAGCCGGTCTCCGTGCATTCCGCGCCGCTGATGCGGACTTCGACCGGAAAGCCCGGGCCGACATATCGGCGCACGCTGTCAAGGACCGCGAGCGTCAGCCGCATCCTGTTGTCAAAGCTGCCGCCCCACCTGTCTTTCCTGGTGTTGAGGTGCGGGGACAGAAACTGGGCCAGGCCCCAGCCGTGCGCGGCGTGTATCATGACCATGCCGAAGCCGCACTGTTTGGCAAAGCCCGCGGCTTTGCCAAAGGCTTCCACAAGCCCCAGTATCTCCTCTTCCGTCATCGCGCGCACGTGCCGGAAGCCGTCCTCGGCGGCGGCCGTCTCATGCCCGTCGTTGTTGATCGCGTGCTCGTCGGGTATCAGCATGTCCACGGGGCCCAGAAGCGGCCTCCCCTGCTCGTAAACGAGATGCGAGTACATGCCTCCGTGCTGAAGCTCGACCGACGCCACCGCCCCGTGCCTTGAGATCGCCCCCGCCATAGCCGACAGCTGCGGCAGGGCGAGCGGGTTGTCGATGCGCACCTGGTACGAGGTGATCTGCCCCGTTTTCGTGTCGACGATGCAATCCCCTATTGTGACGGCGGCCGCGCCGCCCAAAGCCTTGCGCTCGTAATACGCCACGGCCGCGGGCGTCGGAATGCCGCCGTGGCTCAGGTCGAGGCAGCCGGTCGGCGCCGCGAAAAGCCTGTTGCTGAAAAGCGTATTGCCGAGGCGGATCGGTTTGAAAAGGTTCGGATACTTTATGACCCCCATGCTTGTCCCTCCGAATGGATGTATTTTTGGCTGTCCGTGCTGTCTTTACCGGCTTGCTGCTATAAGTTGAGTGCCGGACTCAGCCGGCGGCCTCCGTCTGCTCGACATACTGCCTGACGCTGTTTTTCAGGTTCAGGAGCGTCTTTTTCCGATTGCTTTTCAGACAGAGAAAATAGATGTTCGTATAGGCGTTCCAGTCCGATACCCGGATAAACTTGATGCCGTCGAACTGGGCGGGTATGTTCGTCGTCGTCACAGCGATGGGCATCTTGGTGGCGAGCTTTAAAACCGTCGCGTCGTGCGCGCCGAAGAAGGCGCGGTTGAGCTCAAACCCGTTTTGCCTGGCCATCTTCATAAACGATTCGATGGCTTTCGAGTCGTTTTCGTCCCCGGACAGCGGAAACGCGAAAGCGAAGCTGAAATCCTTGAAATCGGCAAACCTGGCTTCCTTGGTGACGCCGGGCAGATATTGAGTGGATATCCCGAGATAAATCTCCCTCTCGCACGTCAGAAAAATAACTTCAATATCCTGATATTCTTCCATGTCGCGGAAATAGTGCTCAATTTTCACGGATTCGTGAACGGATATGAACATCGCGTCCAATTTTCCCACCTGAAGGAGTTTGAGCAGATCCTTCGAGTTCATCTTCACCTGCTCCAGGTCGGTATTGAAATTGTTGAGCAAAAACGAGGCGAGGATTTCCTGCTCGATCTGGTTCCCGAACCTCGCCTGCGATCCGACCCTGAGGACGTTTTCAAACGACCCTTTCAGCTGTCTGCTCAGCTCCATCATGCGCTGATAATCCGTGTTGAGCTTGTGGATATTCTGAATCAGCACGCGCCCCTCCGGCGTCAGGCTCAGTTCGTTTGACTTGTTGCCGCGCACGATAATTCTGATGCCAAGCTCCTGCTCGATGCTCGAAACGTATTTGGAAATAACAGAAGGCGAATAGGAAAGACTGAATGCCGCGTCGGTAAAGCTGTCATAATTTACTAGCTCGCTCAAGACTTCAATTTCCTTCATATTCATTTCAATCGGCCTCCTCATGGCTCATTATCTTACGCCATAAAACGACAATTTTCAATCGCATGATACAAAGATCGGAGGACGCAGACGAAACCCCGCGGGGAGAGCCCGTGGGGTTTATTTAAGCCGCATTGCGGATAGTCACCGGAAGTACTCGACGCTCGGGCCGCCGGAAAAATGAAGGATCGGGCGTTTCATGTCCTCAATGACAAACGGGCTGTGCCGGAGCCCGGCCGGTATATAAATGAGCGCGCTCTTCTTAAGGACGAGCCACTCGTCCTCGATCTTGAAATTCACCGTCGCGCCGAGGTCGGACGCGTCATAGGGGTCGCTGCCGACAAAACCGAGAAACTCGTCGAAATCGTGGACGTGCTCGGGCGGCTTGGGCTCGCGCGGCTTCACGAACCACATGATTTCGAAGTACGGCGCGCCCTTCATGACGCCGGCGTCCATGAAGGCGATCTTTTTTAGGATGGACGGGTCAGTTTCCTTCCCCGGTATATTGGGCCTCGGTTCGTAAAAGACGAGGTGGTCATATTTCCCCATATCGTTCTCCTTCCCGGCGTGACCGCCGAGTATTTTTTGATTCCGACGCGCCTGAACGTCGCCCGCACCCGGACAATCGCCGTCAGGTGCGGCCGATGTTCAGCGCGATTTGATAAGCCTGGCCCGTGGCGGCGGCAATATTGCCGGGGCTGACGCAGTCGCCGAGCATGTAAAACTCGCCTGCGCAGGCGCCGAACGCGAGCGCCTCGTCGCGAAGCGGGCTCTGCCCTACGGCGTAGACGGCCGTATCGGCCTCGAACAGCCTCTCCCCGTCCGCCGTCCGGCAGACGACGCCGTCCCGCGTGATCGCGGCTGCGCCCGTATTCAGGCGGACGGGTATATCCCTGTTTTTCAGCTGTATCATGAGCGCGTTGGCATGGAGCATGTTGCCGCCGTCGCTGAGCTTATCGGCCGCCTCGACGACACAGACCGTCTTGCCGAGAAGGCTCAGATACAGCGCCAGCTCGAGCCCGGCGAGGCCGGCTCCGATGACGACGGCCCGGTCTCCCACCCGTTCGGGGTACCTGTACGCCGTTTCCGCGCCGAGTACATTTCCGCCGCCGATCCCCGGGATGTCCGGCACGACGGGCCTTGATCCGAGCGCTGCGAGGACGACGTCCGCGCCGAGCGAGTCGGCATACTCGGGCGTCGCCTTCGTATTCAGCCGCAGCTCAACGCCTGTTTTCTCAAGAGCGCGCGCCTGCGCCGCCAGATACATGCCGAGCTTTTTCTTAAACGGCACAGCCGTTTCGCAGAGGATCGCGCCGCCGAGATCGCCGCTTTTTTCGCACAATATGACCTCGTGGCCCTGTTCCGCGCACGTGAGCGCCGCCTGCAGGCCGCCGGTCCCGCCCCCAACGACAAGCACCTTCTTTTTCCTTGTCCGGACCGTCCGGAATATCTCGTCGTGCTCGTACCCGCTCGAGGGGTTCACAGGACAGTATTTCACGCCGTGATTCATCTGCGAGGAAAAGCAGTGCAGGCACCGCATGCACCAGCGGATCTCGTCGTCCCGGCCCGCGCGGATCTTGTTGGGCAGGTCCGGGTCGGCGATCAGGCCCCTGGCCATTTCGACAACGTCCGCCTTCCCGGAGGCGACGATCTCCTCCATCATCTCCGGCTCGCCGAGCGCGCCGATCGTAGCCACCGGCGTTTTGACGTGCTTTTTGATCTCGGCGGCAAAGCCGACGTTGCAGCCGTCGCCGAGGAACATGCTCGGGTGCGTGATCGGGAACGACTCGAAGACCTCGTGGTTGCCGACCGAGACATGGATCAGGTCGGCGTGCCCGTCGAGCTGCCTTGCGAAGGCGATCCCCTCCTCAATGCCGTACCCGCCGTCGAAGCACTCGCTGCCGCTGATGCGCACCTCGATCGGGATGCCCGCCCCGATTGTTTTCCGAATGGCCCGGCAGATCTCCACCGTGAGCCGCGCCCTGTTTTCAATCCCGGGCCCGCCCCATTTGTCCCTGCGCGTGTTGAGCGACGGCGACAGGAACTGGTGAAGGAACCAGCCGTGCCCGGCGTGGACGAGGATCATGCGGAACCCGCAGTCCACGGCGGAGCGCGCCGCGGCGGCGTACTTTCCGATGACGGCCTCGATGTCCCGCTCCGTCATCGCACGGATGATCCGGCCGTCGAGCTCCAGTTCGACCGGCCCGTACGCGTCCCCGCTCGGGGCCGACCCGTGGATCGCGAGCGCGCGGTTGGCGTACATGCCCGCGTGCTGCAGCTCGGCCGTCGGCACCGCGCCGTACCGGGATACGGCGTTCGCGATCTTTCCCAGCGCCAGCAGCGATTGCGGATTGTCGATGCAGATGTGGTGCGGCCCGCCGCGCCCGAGCGCCGTGTCGACGACGAGCTCGCCCGTCGACACGGACGCAGCCCCTCCCATCGCCTTTCTTGCGTAGTACCATACCGCTTCGCGCGGCAGGATGCTGTCGTACGTCATGTTGCGGTAGCCCGTGGGCGCGGCAAACATCCGGTTGCGAAACAGGACGCTGCGCAGCGTAATCGGCCGGCATAGATGCGGATACTTAAGTTCGCTCATTTTGTTCCTCCAGACTGTGAAATTGCTTTTCGCGCAGTGTCCGGCGCGCGCTTACATCAGAAGCCCGGGCAGCCAGGTCGCGATGGCGGGGACAAGCGCGAGCAAAACCGCCATCGACATATACGCCAGCACGAACGGGACGGAGCCCCGGAAAACCTTCTGCAGCTCCACGTTGCAGGACCCGGACACGATGTAGCAGGAGACGCCGACCGGCGGGGTGACGCTTCCCAGGCCGACGATCACGACGAGATACAGGCCGAACCAGATCGCGTCGTAGCCGATCGCCTCGACGACAGGCAGGAAGATCGGCGTCGTGATCAGAATGAGCGGGACGCCGTCGATAAAGCAGCCGAGCACCAGGTAAATAAGCGACAGGACGACGATCACGGCGACCGCGGGGACGTTCAGGTTGTCCACGAGCGCGCCGAGCGCGTTCGGGATGCGCGAGAGTGTGAAGAACTTGCCGAAGCAGTTGGCGCCGGCCATCATGGCGTAGATCATGCCGGCCACGACCATTGTGTTGACAAACGATTTTTTCAGCACCAGCGGTTTCAGGCGTTTAAAAAGCGCCGCGACGATCAGCATCCCCGCGAAGCCGACGGCTCCGGCCTCCGTGGGTGTGAACCACCCGAGGAACATGCCGCCCATCGCCAGCGCAAACACCAGGACGATCTCGATGAAGCCGCCCTTGCGGATGGCCCGGAATTTTTCCTTCAGCTCGGCCTTCGCCTCCTTGTCCGGCGCGACGCTCTTGTCGACGGCGCACCAGATGCGGATGGTGACGACGAACAAAGCCATCAGCACGACGCCCGTCGAGATGCCGCCGATGAGCAGCTTGCCGATGGACGCCTCGGCGGCGATTCCGTAGGTGATCAGGTGCAGGCTCGGCGGGATGAGGCTGGCCAGGCACGAGCCGGATGCGATGCAGCCCGTTGCGAGCCTGTCGCTGTAACGGTAACGCTTCATCTGGGGGTACGCGATGCGCGACATCATCGCGCCGGTGGCTGCGGTGGAGCCGCAGATCGCGCCGAATATGGCGCTGACCACCTGGCAGGCGCTGGCCAGTCCGCCCTTTCTGTGGCCGATGAGCTTCTGGAAGCAGTCGAACAGGTCGCTCCCGATTCCCGACTCGGTCGCCAGCTCTCCCATGAGGATGAACATCGGGGCAACGCTCGTTATGTAATTCGTGAAGCTTCCGTAAACGCTTTCGCTCAAAAGCGTAAAAGCGGACATCGGCGTGCGGAGCAGAAACATGCTGCCCACGACGCCGCAGACCATCATCGAGATCGTCACGGGGACGCCGTGGAAGATGATGATCATGAACACGACGAGTATAAGGATGCCTATGAGTATGGGAGACATAAAACAAAGCTCCTTTCGCGCGCGTTATAGGTAAAAAGGGACTTGTATGAGGCCGCTTAAACAGTCTGATCCGCCGGATTTTCGCCGGGGAGTTCCTGCCTTTTCTTCAGAGCGGCCGACACGCACGTGACGAACTGATAGAGAAAGATCAGCGCCCCCATCGCAAAGCAGACCGCCATGATCGCATAGACGTATTCAAACGGGAGCCGGAAGGTATCCGTCAGCTTTCCCGATTCCGCGGCCTTGAAGATATTTCCGGCGTAGATCGCCGAGAGGATGCCGAACGCCGCCGCGCCCAGGAGCTTTCCGAGCGCGACGAGAACGCCCCGGATGCGCTTCGGGTACCTGTCGATGAGGAATGTGACGCTGATGTGGCGCTCCTCCAGGCCGGACCGGCACATGACGATGCCGGCGCAGAACATCACGCCGTACTGCACGATCTCGACCGTGCCCTTGATCGGCCTGTTGAACACCGCCCGTCCGACGATGTTCGCGAGCACGACCAGGACGATCACCGCAAAGATGACGGCGCTGACGTACGCGAAACCTTTTAGATCGGAAGAGCACACGTCTGAACTCCAGTCACCGCTCATTATC
>CAYMLM010000085.1:1173-10960 GCA_964391385.1 uncultured Papillibacter sp. | reverse complement strand
CCGGAGGTGCTCCGGCCGCAGCTGGGCCTGCTTGAGCAGGATGTTGAGATACGAGCCGACCGTGGAAAGGCCGGTCGCCCGGCTGTCGTGAAGCTGCTCGATCACCTTGAGCGGAAACGAGACCCTGTTTTCGATGACGATGGACGCGCCGGCCCTCGTATGGGTCAAAAGCAGCGAGTTGCCGTACGAATAGCAGAAATTCACAATGCCCAGCAGGGAGTCGGTCTCTGTGAGGCCCAGATACGAAATGACGGACGCCGTGTTTGCCGCGAGATTTTTATGCGTGAGCGTCACGCCCTTCGGCATCTTCGTCGTACCGGAGGTATACAGGATGAGCGCCGGGCACTCTCCGCCCGCGGCCGGTTCAACGGCCCCGCACGGGCCGCCGTCCTTCCCGGGCGCCTCGACATTGACGATCCGGCCGGCGGCCGCCGCCCCGCCGCCGCCGAGGCGCTTGCCGAATACGGAATTTGTGACGGTGAGGACGGGCGACGTTTCCCGGGCGATATGGCCGATCACGTCGGCCGTCAGGTTCTTGTTGACGGGTACAACAATGCCGCCCTTTGACAGCACGGCATAAAAAGCTTCGATGTATTCCAAACTGTTGTCCAGATACAAGAGCACCCTGTCCCCGGCGCAAAGACCGCAGCCGGACAGGCGCCCGGCCAAAGCGCAGGTTTCTTCGTACGCCTCGGCGTACGTCAGCGTACGGCCCCTGTCCGTTACAAAGACTCTTTCGGGGAATTTTTCCGCGCTTGAGCGCAAAAAGGAAAAGATGTTATCCACACTGACCCCCCATGCGCTCGGCGGCGCCTGCTCTTCTTGCCCGGAAATCCCGCGAGATATGCCCGCATGCCGCTCAATGTCCGGCATCGCCGCGTCTGCCGCGGAAGAATTTTAACGGCATCCGCCGTCCGATTCGGCGTATTTGCCCAACATGCCGCGCACGGCGTCAATGACCGCCTGCTCGCCGGAATTCGTCAGCCTTTCAAACCCCTCTTCGCGGCTCAAGTATCCCTCCCGGACAAGTCCCGCAATTTCCAGGGAGTATGGATTGAAGCCGTATTCCTCCATATGCAGATAATTGGCGTAGGAGTTGAGCAGGCAGTTTGTGCTGTTGACGTCCGTATCTCCCGGCTTTTCCCATCCGAGAGAACCGATCGCCTTATAGATGGCGTCCTCGTTGTATGTGTCGAACACAAGTGGATAGGCCAGCGACGGGATGCTCTCCGCGCGCGCGGCAAGCCAGCCGGCGTCCATAAAATACGGCCGGTACGCCTCGCCGAGGTTTGAGACGATCGGCTCCTCCAGCTGTCTTTGATTGGCCAGTATCATCCTGTAATCAAGCCGGATGATCGGGGATTTCACCGGCGCCTGCCCCGGTGTCCAGCCGAAGCAGACAAACGGGATACCGCGCAGGATCGCCTCGCGGTAGGCCGTCGTTTTGACGAGGCCAATGCAGGCGGTACAGATGGAGCTGGCTCGTTCGAGAGCCTTCCTGGGGAATATCTCCCGCGTCGCCGCCAGATGGAATATCCTCGCCAGTTTGCTGAAGGAGGGCTTTACCGTGATGCTGTCCACGTCGAGCTCGGCCGTAACCGTGTGGATGTTCCGCCTGCACTGATCCGTTAAAAAACCGTTGTCGAACGTGACGGCCAGGACGGACACCTTATATTCCCGCCTGAGCTTATAGAGCGTATACGTGCTGTCCTTACCGCCGCTGTAAGCCAGCAGCACCTGGTAAGGGCGGCCGCCGTACGCGTCGAACGCGTCCCTCAGCTGCTTCTCCGCTTCCTCGGGGGCGACAGACAAAACGGCGCCGCGCGCCTGACGCTGACGGCAGTAATTGCACAAACCGTCCTCGCCGACGCGGACGCTGAAAATCGTTTCATTGAGCGTGCAATCGCGGCATTGTTTCACTTCGGCAACCTTTCAGCAAGCGGTCCGGCCAGCTTCCGGAGGATAAAACGGCTGATGCCGCCGATCGAATCGAGGTTCTCCGGCAGGATCTCCTCGTCTGATACCCTGATGCCGAATTTGTCTTCGATAAATGAAATGAGTTCCAATATCCCCAGGGAATCCAGAATCCCATGCTCCAGCAAAGACGCGTCGTCGTCAAATTCCTCATTGCCGTAACCGAACAGGTAATGCTCATTGATAAACTCCCGGATGCGCCGGGCTGTCTCTTTTCGTTCGTCTTCCATTCTATATCGGCCTCGTCATTTCGTCCTTATGCTTCCGGCGGTAGCTTCTCCAGGAACTGCCGCTCCAGGTCCCTGAGCCTTCGGCTCCTGTCCTTCAAAGGTCTCGCCGGGGAACCGCCGCAGATCTTCCATTCCGGAAGGCTGCGGGATACAAGGCTCATCGCGCCCACGGCCGCCCCCTCGCCTATTTCCACGCCTGGCAGCAGGACGGACGAGGTGCCGATGATCGCGTATTTGTGGATCGTCACCCTGCCCTGCAGCACATTGAGATACTCGCAGGGTATCGTCGGATTCGTCATATATTCGCCGGAGTAGTCGTCGGATATGGAGTAGACCGTTACGCGGCCGGACAAGCCCGAGTAATCGCGCATGACGATCCCGGCGCCGCCGCTCCCGCCTATGAGCATGCAGAAGGGTGCGATATGTATATGGTTGCACAGCGTTATGTCCCCGGAAAGAAAAGTGAAATCATCGATCCTGACATGATTGCCGATCCGGATCAGCTCGGGCGCGTATATGCTCGTTTTCCTGCTGATCAGCACATCTTCCCCGACGGCTGCGAATCCGAGCAGCTCCAGTTCCTCACGCCCCAAAAAAGAATCCATTGCGCACCTTCTTCAAGCTTTTTCCCATAAATCCCGTCCTGATTTAAGCGCCAAATGATAAACAATCGAAAGCCGACGCACATAACTTGTCAACTTTATTTGCATAAATAACAAACGTATTATACAATAACAGTTATAATTTAACAACTATTTCTTATTTTTGTCGTCAACTGCCGTATTGGAGGATATAATGGATTTTTTCAGCCAGCTGATGAACAACTCTTTATTTACCTGGGTCATACTCCCGCTCCTCATTTTTCTGTCGAGGATTTGCGACGTGTCGATCGGTACGCTCCGGATCATTTTCGTTTCCAGGGGCCGGAAGTTCTTGGCGCCGCTTTTGGGGTTTTTCGAGGTGTCGATCTGGCTTCTGGCGATCAGCCAGATCATGCAGAATATTGACAACGTCCTGTGCTTCACCGCGTATGCTCTTGGCTTTGCGATGGGCAATTTTATCGGCATTTACATCGAGGAAAAACTGGCCATGGGGATTCTGATCGTCCGGATATTCCTCCCGAAGGACGAAACGGGCATGGTGGACAGGCTTTACGGGGCCGGCTTCGGCGTGACGCGGATCAGCGCGCACGGGAGAAACGGCGACGTGGAGATTCTGTTTTCCGTCATCAAGCGAAAGGATCTGGACAAGATCGTAAAAATCATCGAGGAGTGTCAGTCCGGCGCGTTTTACTCCATCGAAGAGGCCAAGTCCGCCAGGCAGGGGGTATTCCCCGGCAAACACGTGTCCGCCTCGCCGCACCCGATCAAGCGCCGGGTAAGAAAAGGGAAATAAGGGTCTCCATGCGCTTTCGGCGTAACCTGTCCGCGTTTGTCGCTACTTTATATATCGTCATTTTAACGGATAATTTTACATTTCTTAGCAACGCCGCGCATTTTTGTCGGCCATCCGTGACAAAACCTCCAAACCGTTCCAGTTTGGAGGTTTTTGGCGTCTTGCGATCTTGGCGCGCGTTTCAGCTCCGGATCAGCCCGTCTATGACGGAGACGAGCTTGCCGATCTGCGGCTTAGACAGCTGCGCGTCCGAGCCGACCTGTTCGCATTTGAGACGCATCTTGTCGTCGATGAGCGACGAAAAGACGACGACCGGCAGTTTCCGCAGCTCGGGATCCTCCTTGATTCTTTTCGTCAGATGCAGCCCGTCCATCTGCGGCATCTCGATATCCGTGATGACAAGGGACACGGCGCCGGGCAGATCGGTTTTCGATTCCTTGATTTTCTGAAGCATTTCCCAGGCTTCGGCGCCGTTGGTGACGGAGAGTATGTTCCCGTATCCCGACTTGTGCAGGGCCTCGAGCAGCATCCGTCTCAAGAGGACCGAGTCCTCCGCGACGAGGATCGGCTTTTCGGACCGTTCGCGCCGGTCAAGCCCCTCGACCTCCGACAGCTTGATGCCCGTCTCTGGGTTTATATCAAAGGCGATTTTTTCAAAATCAAGTATGGCGCTGATCCTGTCCTCGATTTTGACGATGCCGGTCACGACGCCGTCCTCGCCGCCGTAGATGATGCTGTCCGGCTTCTCGATATCGGTCCATGAAAAGCGGTGTATGCTTTCGACGCCGTGGACATGGAACGCGACCTTCATATTGTTGAAAGACGTAATGATATAGATATCCTTCTGCGGGTTTTCAGACTCGGGCAGTCCAAGGTACGCCGACAGGTTCAAAACGGTGTAAAGCTCGTCCCGGGGCTGGAACACGCCCTCCACGCAGGGATGCGCGCTCGGCAGAGCCCTGACCTCGCAGGACTGCATGAGCTCCTTGACCTTGGCTACGTTTATTCCGAAACTGTTTCCCGCGAGCGTAAATTCAAGTATTTCCAATTCGTTTGTGCCGGTATCCAGCAAAATGTTCGTTTTCACAATTTCCATCCCCCTGATGTTTAAATTTTATCGTCTGATTTGTTACTCAATAGTAGGCATGGTCTATGTCTGTGATGCGCACGCCGTAGTTTTCGTCGATCACGACAACCTCGCCCCGTGCGATATGCTTCCCGTTTACCACAACCTCGACAAGCTCTCCGGCCATTTTATCCAGTACAATGACCGAGCCTATGCCCATGTTGAGGATATCGTTGATGCTTTTTTTCGTCTTTCCCAGCTCGACCGCCACCTGCAGCGGGATGTCGCTGATCAGATCGATCACAGGGTTTGACGCCGGCGCGGGCCCTCTTGTCACCTCTTCGTCAAAAGCCTGATAGGTGAACGGCTTGACCTTTACCGTCTGCGGATCTTCCTGCTGCAAAGGCCTCTCCCCCGGAGCGTTTGTTTTCGTTCGGCCCGCCGCGGCTCCGGCGGGTCTGTCCGCTGTTTTCGGTTCCGCCTTTGGCGCTTCGGCCGCCTTGGCCGGAGCTTCGGCGGGCTGCTCCGAACCGTTGCCCTTGAGCATCTCGCGCGCTAGCTTTTTCCCGATTTCTATCGGTATCAGCTGCATCAGCTTGCTTTTGAGAAGCCCTTCGATCTCCATGTCGAAACTGACTTTGATGACAAGGTGCGAGCCGTCGAGCATCTCGCTGATATCCGAATCGGCTCCGACACAGGTGGCGTTCGGCGGCGTTATATCGACGGCATGCCCCAGTATGTTGGACAGCGAGGTGGAAGACGCGCCGATCATCTGGTTCATGATCTCGTTCATGGCGCTCATATGCATCTCGTCGAGCTCCGGATGCTCCGTGTCGATTTCGCCGGTTCCGCCCATCAGCAGATCCGTAATGACGGCGGAATCGCTTTCCTTGAGGATCAGGAGGTTTTTGCCCTCCATTCCCTCTTTGTACTCCACCGTGACGACGAGGAACGGGATCTTGTAGATGCTGAGGACCTCTTCGGAGGTGTACACATAGACCCTCGGGGTCGTTATGGTGACCCTGCGTCCAAGCAGGGTGTACATGGTGGTCGCGGCCGCGCCCATGCAGATGTTCCCCATCTCGCCAAGTATGTCTATTTCATCGGGGGTGAGATACTCGCTGCTTTTGTCCAGCGCCACGAGCTCCTTATCGAGCTGCTCCATGGGGTCCTCCGGGAACTGGTCCCCCGGCCCCGCGCCGTCCGCGGCGAAGGCGCGTTCCGCTTCGGGCGCCGGCCCGCCTTCGGCCGAAATGCCCGCCGCACCGTCCGGGCCCACAGAATCGTCGGCTGGAGAAGCCGCTCCGCTCAGCAGAGCGTCTATTTGCTGCTGTGTCAGGTTGCTCATTGTTCATCCTCCCCCTTTATGACATCTGTGATCCTTACGGCGTATTTCATACCCTTTGTGCCGATGAAGGCGTGGAATTTAGGCAAATTCTGCACCTTGACCGTCAGCGGATCGTCAACGCGGTGCTCCAGCTGTATCACGTCGCCGACTTGCAGGTAGGCAATGTCCTTGACGGACGCCGAGGTGTCGTTGAAAATTGCATGCAGTTCGACCATTGTATTATAAATCCTCTTTCCCATCGCTTTGGTATCAGCGTTTATTTTTTTGCCCTGTGCGCTGGAATACCAGGATCTCGTATTCATCTGTTTTGTCACGGGTTCGAGCGCCATATGCGGAAGGCATATGCTGATCACCCCGGTATCGGACCCGATTTTTACACTCAAGGTAATCACGGCGACCGGCTCGTTCATGCTCACGATCTGCGCGAACTGGCTGCTCGTTTCGATCCGTTCCAGATGCGAGGTTGTTTTCAACACCTTGACCCAGGCCTCGTCGAAGTAACGCAGCATCTGACGGACGACGCGTTCGATAATGGCCAGCTCAATTTCCGTGAACGCCTTTTTTGTCAGCTTGTGTGTGCCGTTCCCTCCGAAGAGCCGGCTGATGATGGCGTCGGAGATTTCAGCGGAGACCTGCAGCATGATGGAACCGTCCAGGGGTTCCGTGTTGACGATCGCGAGCACAACCGGACTCGGCAGCGCATTGTTGAATTCATAGAAGGCGAGTTCCTCGATGGACAATATCTCTATTTCACTGGCGCTTCTCAGCGCGCCGGTGAAATAATTCGCGAGGAGCTGCGCATAATTTTGCATTACGATATTGATGGTGCGCATCTGCTCCTTCGGGAATCTGTTGGCCGTCCTGAAATCGTACGGCCGGACACTCATATCCGAGTCGCCTGCCCCGTCGTCGGCCGTCGCCTGATCCGCCATTGCAAGCTCCTTTATCAGGTTGTCGATCTCGGACTGAGACAGAATCTCACTCAACTATTTCACCTCTTCGCGGATTGTCAACTGTCGGTTCGCTGCTGTTTTCATCTACTGCATCACAAAGTCCGTAAAATATATCGTAACGATATTGTCGATGTCGAGTATCTTGTTGATATCATCCTTCAATTCCGTCCGCAGCCTGTCCTGAATGCCGTCGCTCGTGAGGTCCTTTTCCGTGAGCGTTCTCAGATGCGCGATGATCGTATCGCGGATGACGTACTCATTTTCCGTCAGCATCGTCTCCAGCTTGTCGGTGTCGAGCATGAGCACGACGGTCACCTTGAACAGGCTGTTGCTGTCCGCCACGTTTGTGACAAAATAATCTCCCGGCACAAACGCCGTCAGCTCGACCGGCTTTTCCTCCTTGTCCTTGTTCCCCCGGACGCCCAGGAAATAGTAGGCCGCGCCGCCGCCGACCAGGACAACCGCTATGATGATGATGATGATTTTTTTCATGTGTACAGGGCTCCTAAGTCAGTTTCTTCAAAGCTTCAACAGATAGGCGGTTATTCGTCTCCGATCTCGATCTTTTCGATGACGAAATCGACGCGCCTGTTTGCCGCCCGCCCCTCCGGGGTGTCGTTCGTGGCCACGGGCTGGTATTCGCCGTAAGCCGCGGCGGACAATTTGTTGAAATCGATGACGCCCGATTCGACAAACACCTTCAGCGCGGCGTTGGCCCTGGCCATTGAGAGCTCCCAGTTGCTTTCGTAGTGCGCCGACCCGATCGGGACGTTGTCGGTGTGGCCTTCGATACGCAGCATTTGTATGGCGTCGACATTTTCCTTGATGATCGAGATAATATGGTTGAGAACGTCCTTCCCTTCCTCGAGGATATTGGCCTCGCCCGAATTGAACAGGACCACTTCCGTGAAGCGCACGACGATCACATTGTTGTCCTTGTTGACGTAAATTTGGTTTTCCAGGCCGTTCGTCGAGATATAGTACTGGATCGCCGCGTACAGCGCGTCAAACTCGTCGGCGAAGTCTTCCTCGACATTGCCGGCCTGCTCGGTCTCGGCCGGCTCCTCGTCTTCCTCCGATTTTTCGGCGCCTTCGATAACGATGGGGTTCTCTCTGGCCGTCTGCGTATCAAGGAGCTCGACCGACACGGCGCTTTTGCCCGTGAAGGCCCCGACGAGTTCCTGCCACTTTTCGGCGTCTATTGAGGAAAATGCATACAGCAGGACGAAAAAACACAAAAGCAGCGTCACGAGGTCGCCGTATGTATCCATCCAGCTATAGCTGCTGCCCTCGTCATCGGGCGTTTTTCTTCCCCTAGCCATTAAGCCTCGACTTCCTTTTCGTCGGTCTGTGCCGACGCCTTGACGCCCTTGAGCTCAGCCCGCGCTGTAAACGCGTCGAGCTTCTCGCGGATGATGCGGGGGTTCTCGCCGTCCTGAATGGAAAGAAGCCCCTCGAGAATGAGTTCTTTTCTCAGATACTCCCGGTTGCCGACTGCTTTGAGCTTCTTTGACAGCGGCAGAAACACAAGGTTTGCCAGCATGCTGCCGTAGAAGGTCGTCACGAGCGCGACGGCCATGCTTGGCCCGAGCGCCGCCATGTCCGAAAGATTTTTAAGCATATTGATCAGGCCGATCAGCGTACCGATCATGCCGAACGCCGGTGAATAGGCCGCGGCGGCGTCCAGGATGGCGCGGATCTCGGCATGGCGTTCCTTGACGAAATCCAGATCGGTTTCCATGATCCCCTTGATCAGCTCCGGGTCCGAGCCGTCGACGATCAGCATGATCCCCTTTTTCAAAAACGGGTCTGTGATCTCGTCCGCCGAGCCCTCCAGGGCAAGTATGCCCTCCCGCCTGGCCGTGTTGGCCAGATTGATGAGCAGTTCGACATCCTCGTGGATATTCGTCGTGTCCTTCTTGAACGCAGCTTTCAGGGCTTTGAGGAGATTCATGATCCTTTTCATCGGGAAGGATGCCATTGTGGCGCACAAAACGCCTCCCACAACGATAAAAACGGATTTCACGTCTATAAAACTTGAAATCGACCCGCCTAGAAAAATGCTGATAACGACACAGGCAAAACCTGCCCCTATTCCCAATAATGTCGTTATATCCAATGTAATCTCCCCATTGCTGCACAGGCGTTCTATCTGTCAACGAACCTGCAGAATATATCCTTTTTCCTTCGCGTGATCATATCGACAACATCCTCGGCGGATTCGGCGACCGGCACCTTTTTTCCGCCTTCCAATGTTAATATCGTATCAGGCGTCTCCTCAATAAACTCAATTTTATCTTCGTTGACCCAAAAAGTCTCAATTTTGTTGAGACGGCTCACTTTTATCATGGCTTTCAATCCTTCCGGCCGTCTGGTGGTTATCGTCGGATCATTTCGGAAACTATTCCTTCTTATGGAGTGTTTACAGTGCCTGCCGCGCCGGCGGATAATTGCGACGTCCGTAGCCGACCGAACGCCTCGCGCCGCTGGCGGTTGTTTGCGCGCAGGCACTGTAAACGTCAATTTTCTTGTGCCGTTAGGACCTCTTCAGATTGACAAGCTCCTCCAGCATGGTGTCCGAGGTGGTGATGACGCGCGAACTGGCCTGGAAACCCCTCTGCATCAGGATCATGTTCGTCAGCTCGCTGGCCAGGTCCACGTTGGACATCTCGAGGCTGCCCGAGTTGATCGCGCCGGCGGCGTCCTCGTTGACGTAATCGTAAACCGGATCGCCCGAGTTGGCGGACGCCGAGTACAGGTTATTGCCTTCGCTCGTCAGGCCCGGGTCGTTGATAAACGTGGCCAGCACGACCCGGCCGAC
>CAYMLM010000085.1:0-1163 GCA_964391385.1 uncultured Papillibacter sp. | reverse complement strand
GTGTCCTTCACGATCGCCTTGATGACGCCGTTGCTGTCGATGCTGTATTCGTCATAACGGTCCGGGTCTATGACAATCTCCTCGAGCGTGTCCGTCGCCGCATCGAAATCCGTCAGCGTATCCGTTCCGATGCCCGTATCCGGGATCATGACGCCCATGACATGCTCGCCCGTCGGGTAGACGAGGTTGCCTTCGTCGTCGAGCGACGTCGCGCCGTTTCTCGTGTAGTACGTATTGCCGTCCGCGCCCTTCACGAGCAGGTACCCCTGGCCGGATATCGCAAAGTCGAGCGGATTGCCCGTTGACTGGGTGCTGCCCTCGGTCGTGGTGATGCGGATACCGGAGATCGACATGCCCAGACCGATCTGCTGGGCGTTGGTGCCGCCGGTATTGTCGGTCGCGCCGGACGCCTCGCTGATTGTCTGGCTGAAAATATCGTTGAATATGACGCTTTTGGCTTTATAGGCCGTCGTGTTGACGTTTGATATGTTGTTTCCGATGACGTCCAGGGCTGTCTGATGGTTTCTGAGCCCGGACACAGCGGAGAAAAGGGAGCGCATCATAATGCGGTTCCTCCTTTAAGATAAATTAAGTTTCTGTGGTCTGTCCCACGTCCGAGCCTTCTTCGGTGCCGGCGTCTTCTGCCTCGCCGGACGACGCTTCATCCGCCGCCTGCCCGCCGACAGCGATGATATTGTCAACGGAAATGCTGATCCCGTCGACGATCGCATACACGTCGTCTTCGCCGTATGTGATGGCCGTGACGACTCCTGTTATGGTGGCCGTCGTTCCGTCGCCCGGATCATAGGTGCCGGTGACGGTCTGGCCGATCAGGTCGGTTAACTGGGTCTCGGACGCCTCCAGAAGGCTTGAATCGAATATCTGCACGATGTCGCCGACTTCGACGGTATCCTCGCCGATGATCGCGTAATAGGTTCCGCTGTCATTGACGATACTGTCTATGTTCCCGTGGGTGTAAATCGTCTCGCCGCTCTCGGCGTCGACCGACTGGGCGTAGGCATACTTGCCGACGAGGCTGTAGGCCTGGATCGACGACATGCCGGAGCCGATCTTCTGCATCTCCTCGAGCGTTGTCATCTGCGCCAGCTGGGTGATGAAGATCGGAAGAGCACACGTCTGAACTCCAGTCACCGCTCATTATC
>CAYMLM010000084.1:8634-11004 GCA_964391385.1 uncultured Papillibacter sp. | reverse complement strand
GATGGAATCTCGTGACTGGAGTTCAGACGTGTGCTCTTCCGATCTGGACAGCTTCGCCTCGGAGACAAAGGTCCCGTCGGCATAGTGGATGCCCTCGGAGACGGCGACGAGGCATTTTGTCTTTTCCTTATAGATTCGGGTTACGTCCTCGAGGAACCTGTCGACGTCGAAATCGACCTCCGGCATGTAGATGAGATCCGGCGGCGCGCAGGAGAGCGCGGCCAGGGCCGACGCGCCCGTGAGCCAGCCGGCGTGGCGGCCCATGATCTCTACGACGGTGACCGTCCCGACGTCGTACACGTACGTGTCCTTGCACACCTCGGCCATGGAGGTGGCTATGTATTTGGCCGCGCTGCCGTAGCCGGGGCAGTGGTCGGTGCCCCACAGGTCGTTGTCGATCGTCTTCGGGATGCCGATCACGCGGCACTCGTAGCCGGCCGTCTCCAGATAGCGGCTGACCTTGTCGCAGGTGTCCATGGAGTCGTTGCCGCCGTTGTAAAAGAAATATCGGATGCCGCGTTTTTTGAAGACCTCGAGGATGCGCCTGAGGTCCGTATCGTCCTTTTCGGGACCGGCGAGCTTGTATCGGCAGGAGCCGAGCTCGGAGGACGGCGTGTTCATCAGAAGCCGCAGCTCGTTTTCGTCCTCGCGGCCCATGTCGTAAAGCGTGTCCTTCAAAATGCCCGTAATGCCGTGGGCCGCGCCGTACACGTTCGTGATCTCCGGCGCTTCGAGCGCCGCCTTGAATACGCCGTAGGCGCTGGCGTTGATGACGGCCGTGGGGCCGCCCGACTGGGCGAAAACGCAGGCGCCCTTGAGTTTGTCTGCCATAAAATGACCTCCCGGGATGCTTAAACTTTGTAAAGAATAATACCATAGTCGCAGATTAAAATCAAACCGTAAAATAAGGCCCGCGCCTTGAAAAAAAGGCGGAATGTGGTAAAATGGCCGTGTAAGCAAAGCCGTTTACTGAAAGGAGACGCAGCATGCCCATAGTCACATCGACGCAGATGTTCAAAAAAGCCTACGAGGGCGGATACGCCATTGGGGCATTCAATGTCAACAACATGGAGATCATCCAGGGGATCACCGAGGCGGCGGGGGAGGTCGGCGCGCCCCTCATCCTGCAGGTGTCGGCGGGCGCGCGCAAATACGCAAAGCATGTGTATCTGATGAAACTCATAGAGGCCGCGGAGGCGGACACCGGCCTGCCGATCGTCGTCCACCTGGATCACGGGGAGGACTTCGAGGTCTGCAGGTCCTGCATCGACGGCGGCTTCACCTCCGTCATGATCGACGGGTCCAAGCACGCCTTCGAGGATAATATCAAGCTCACGCGCCAGGTCGTCGAGTACGCGCACGCGCGCGGCGTCGTCGTGGAGGGCGAGCTGGGCAAGCTCGCCGGGATCGAGGACGACGTCAACGTCTCAGCCGAGGACGCCAGCTTCACGAAGCCGTCCGAGGTGGAGGAGTTCGTGACGCGCACGGGCGTCGATTCGCTCGCCATCGCCATCGGGACGAGTCACGGCGCGTACAAGTTCAAGCCCGGTCAGACGCCGCGGCTGCGGTTCGACATCCTCGAGGAGGTCGGCCGCCGGCTGCCCGGCTTCCCGATCGTGCTGCACGGAGCCTCGAGCGTCATCCCGGAGCTCGTGGCCGTCATCAACGAAAACGGCGGGAGGATGCCGGACGCGATCGGCATCCCGGAGCAGATGCTCCGCCAGGCCGCAAAGCTGGCCGTCTGCAAGATCAATATCGACTCCGACCTGCGCCTGGCCATGACGGCGGGCATCCGCGAGCACATGGCCAAACACCCCGACGATTTCGACCCGCGCAAATACCTGGGGCCCGCGCGGGACAACATCCGCGCGCTTGTGAAAAACAAGCTCGTCCATGTCCTCGGCTGCGACGGGAAGGCGTAATGATGAAAATAACCGCCGGCACGCGCCGGCGGTTATTTAATACAAAAGCGCGGGATCGGTTTCGGCAAGCTTGATGTCTTTGAGCGTCATCAGATCGTCCATGAACGCCTCGCTGGTCTGATTATCGCCCTTATCCAGCGTCTCCAGGACCTCCAGCTCGAAGGCGTCCGGGCCGTACGCGTCCCAGTCCTTTTTAAGCTTGAACAGGACGCAGGCGTTCGTCTGCTTCAGGAACGCAAAGCGGTTTTGCATGGCGGCGATGTCGGCCGTGCAGTCGAGATACATTTTCCCGTTTTCGAGGTTGCGGATCACGTAGACGCCGCCGGTGCACACGCGCTCCCTGTACGCCTCGGCGCGCTTTTTCCGCTCGTCCCTGTCCATTCAGCAGTACCCCATTTCTTCAAGGAGCTCGCCGAGGCGCCGCAGGCGCTCGCTCAAAAGCTCGTCG
>CAYMLM010000084.1:0-8624 GCA_964391385.1 uncultured Papillibacter sp. | reverse complement strand
GCGTCCCGCAGGAGCCGGATGTCCTTGTCGAGCATCGGGTTGTCCGAACAGACGGAGACGTCGAGCGCGCCGCCCTGAAGAGCCACGCGGTCCACCGACGGGCTGACCGGATCGTACAGCTTCGGGAACCGGTACGCCTCCTTGAAATACGTCACCGTTTTGCAGATCAGAATCGCCAGGTCCAGCACGCGGTGCAGCGGCATCTCCTCGGACTGGCGCGACCATTTTTCGCCCGTGTAGCGCCAGATTTTCGCCGAAACGTCGACCCTGCCCCTGTCGTTCCACTGCGCTAGGCCGACGGACAGGCCCTTGGCGTCGGACTCGTACGCGTAGCGGCCGTCGATCTCGTCGTAATTTTCCGATACGATGACCGGTTTGTGCCTGAGCGTCGTCGGTATTTTCATAAGTGCCGTCCTTTCCTAAATTAGTAATAACAGTAAACTAGTTAGTTACTAATTTACTAAATTACTAATACCGGGAACACCATACCACAGGATGCCTGTACTTGTCAACAAATCGGTATAATTTTGTTCGGCCGTCTGTGACGGATGCGGGATAGCAGGAATACAAAGCCGGCTTGCAGCCGGCCATACCCGCCCATCCGCCTGTTTCAGGGGCTTGCGCCCCCTGTGACACTTGAATATGATCGTCGATCATAAAAGACCCGCTTGATAGCCATAAGCTTAAATATCTTTGCGATGTTTAAAAAGCGCTGATTTTTCGGCTCTGAGTATCCCAAAACGGTGCTTGGGGGCGAAGACCAAAAATGGGGTGGCGGGCGGAAAAATATGTTGCGGAACCGCAAAAACAGGACAGATAATAAACGGCGGGATGCAGATGACTGCGGCCCTTACAAGGCAACCAAAATACGAGCGTCAAACTGCATTTTTATAAGCTAAAGATTCAATCTCTATGCTAAATGCAACATCAGTGAATCATTTAAACCCTCATCCGTCGCGGCATCGGCCGCGCCACCTTCCCCCAGGGGAAGGCTTTTAAGGATGCGTGATTATCTCCCAGCGATATGCTGACAGGTTGATACTTAAAAAGAAGGAGCGATGAACATGGGCGACTGGAAAACGATGCTGAAGGCGGACCCGACGGACTGGCTGCTGGAGAAGGAAAACCCGTCCGTGCGGTATTTCACGCTGAGGGATATCCTTGACAGGCCCGATGACGAGCCCGAGACGGCGGAGGCCGCGCGGGAGATCATGCGGACCGGGCTCGTGCCGGAGCTCCTGCTGAAAATGAGCGGGCTGTCCTACATAAAGGAATACCCGCGGTTTTATACCTGTAAATATGAAGGGCTCGTCTGGCAGACGATCCTGCTGGCCGAGCTGGGCGCGCGGGCCGACAAACAGATCCGGGACCAGTGCGAATACCTGCTCGCTCATTCCCAGGAGACGGAGGACGGCGGCTTTTCGATGCACGAGGCGGTCAAAACGGGCGGGGGGCGGATCACGGAGGTGATCCCGTGCCTGACGGGGAACCTGGTCTGGAGCCTGATACGCCTCGGCTATTCCGACGATCCGCGCGTACAGAAGGGTATCGGGTGGCTCGTAAAATTCATGGTCTACAACGACGGAAGCGAGGAGACGCCGCAGGTCCCGCCGTATGACAAGTACGAGATGTGCTGGGGCCGGCACACGTGCCACATGGGCGTCGTCAAGGCGCTCAAGGCCTTCGGCGCGGTCCCGGCCGAAAAGCGGACGGGTGAAATCAACGACGCGATCGGCAAGGCGGCGGAGTTTCTGCTGATCCACCATATCTATAAGCAAAGCCACGACCTCGGCCGCGTGTCCAAGCCGGGGTGGCGCAAATTCGGCTTCCCGCTGATGTACCAGACGGACGTGCTGGAGATCCTCGACATCCTCACCGCGCTCGGCATGGCCGACAGCCGGATGGACGAGGCGCTCGAGCTGGTGGTCTCGAAGCAGGACGGCGCGGGCCGGTGGATTCTGGAGAACACCTACAGCAGCGACCGGCTTTTAATTCCGACAGGTCAGAAGGGCGAGCCGAGCAAGTGGCTGACGTTACGCGCGATGCGGGTGCTGAAGCGACGGTACGGGCAGGATTGTTCATAAAAGACAAAGGACGCTGCTCCGCAGGGGTGTATGGCGCTGTTTACTAAGTTTGGACGGTATTTGCTGATGCGGGTTCCCGCCCGTTCGCCCGCCCGGTTCAGGTGCTGGCGCCAAATAGTTATTAGACTTTTAGTAGACGGGGAGATGCGGGTAGGCTTTTCAATTCTTTAAGCGGGGCATGGGGCGGCAGCCCCATACCTTTATTGGGCGGCGGGCGGGAAAAGATTTAAATATGGGGTAAATTAAAGCAAACTCTGGAGGTGTTAAGACTTTGGATTTTAAAAAATATAAGGATATTTCATTTAATAAATTACTGAAAGTCGTGCCTTCACGATATAAAAACCTGTTATACGCAAGCAAGCATCCCGAGATATCAGACGTTATAATCTTTCCGGCGAATGAGGTTCTTTTATCGAGCCGAATCAGAAAAGCAGTACGGAGCTTTAGCGAAAACGAGAACAATAACAAACTGATACTGGGATACAGTTTTACGTATGATGCTAAAACAATGATGCAGGAGAACAATATCGCATATGTCGAGTTATTTGATTTCGGATGGACGGATGAATCATACCTGCATATCAGGAAAATAGTTAAGAGCTACAGATAATTTCCTGCGACG
The DNA here is from genome assembly GCA_964391385.1 of uncultured Papillibacter sp. Lineage (GTDB taxonomy): Bacteria > Bacillota > Clostridia > Oscillospirales > Oscillospiraceae > Sporobacter. The sequence goes on along the minus strand of CAYMLM010000084.1, from coordinate 5,918 downwards.
AGAGAAATGAAAAACCGGCGGCGGAGTGTGAGACACTCCGCCGATGGTTTGCGTCTGTATTCAGTTTATACCCTCTTAAAACAGGATGGAGCTCATGCGGTCGATTTGCTTGTTGACCTCGTCGTAGACGCCGGGAAACGAGCTCATCGGCAGCCCGGACGTGAGGCAGGGGATAAAGGCGAATTTGCCGCACTTGCGGCAGGCGCGCTCGACCTCGTTTTTGACGAGCTCGGGCGTCCAGTCCGGCACGTCCAAAAGCTTCGTTTCGACCTCGCCCATGAACGAGAGCTGCCCGCCGTATTTCTCGATGAGCTCGGGGACGTTGTTCGTCGGGACGACGCCCTGCCAGATATCCATGCCCATCTCGATCATATGCGGCACGAGGTTGGCGGCGTACGAGTCGCTGTGGTGGACGATGAGCTCCACGCCGTTTTGCTTGTAGAAGCCGTAGATTTTTTTGTAGGCGGGAAGGAAGAATTCCTCGAACATATCGGGGGCCATGAAGGAGCTCGTGTAGCTGCCCCAGTCGTCATGGTGCAGGATCGCGTCGGGCCGTATGCGCTTCGTGACCTCCGCGGCGTATTCCAGCTCGAAGTCCGTGATATAGCCGATCAGCTCATGCAGGGCTTCCGGCTCCTCGTACAGCGCCGTCATGGCGTCCTCCATGCCCATGAGGTGGTGGGTCTCCTCGAAGACGCCGGGCGCGAAGAAGATGCCGACGAATTCCTCGTCCCGGTTGATCGCGTTCGCGTGCGCCACCGCCGGGGCCCAGGCCTCGTCGGACGTCGGGATGACGGGCTTTTTGACGACCTTTTTCCACTCGGTAATATCTTTGAGTACCTTGTGCTCCGCGTCGTGCATCGGGAAGCCGCCCATCTGTCCCTCCGGCCAGTTCCAGGTGACGCCCCAGCCGTCCTTGCCCATTTGCCCGGGGAACATCGGCAGGTTGCCGAAGATAATACCGGCCTCCATGACGAGATTCATAAACTCGTACTGCTTGACGAAACGGTCCGGCTTGCCGCCCTTTTGGATGGTCTCAAGCAGATTTTGCTTTTTGGTCAGCATTCATTTGACCTCCTTTGTATCTTTGGCTGAAAAAATGCCGCTTTTGCTAATCCGGCAGGTAGATTCCCTGAGTATACCGTCAAACCGGAAACGTGACAGCGATTCAGTCACAAAACAAAAGCCGGCCGTAAACGCAAAAAAGACAGGACGGACTACGTACAAACCGTCCTGCATGTTTTGCTTATTTAAGCTTGAGGCTGATGTCGAGCGCTTTGACGGAGTGGGTGAGCGCGCCGATGGAAATGAAGCTCACGCCCGTGCCGGCCACGGCCCTGAGGTCCTTGTCGCCCATGTTGCCGGACGCCTCCGTCAGGGCGCGGCCGCCGATCCGCCCGACGGCGTCTGTCATCTGCTGGTTCGACATGTTGTCGAGCATGATGATGTCCGCGCCGGCGGAGAGCGCCTCGTCGATCTGCTGGGTCGACTCCGTCTCGACCTCGATCTTCAGCGTGTGCGGCGCGTTCTGCCGCGCTTTTTCGACGGCCTGCTTGATGCCGCCGGCGGCGACGATGTGATTGTCCTTGATGAGGATGCCGTCGGACAGGCCGAACCTGTGGTTTTTGCCGCCGCCGCAGCGGACGGCATACTTCTCGAGAAGGCGCAGGCCGGGCGTCGTTTTGCGCGTGTCGATGATCTGCGTCTTGGTGCCGGCAACGCTCCTGACGGCCTTGCTCGTCTGCGTGGCGATGCCGGACAGGTGGCGTATGAAGTTGAGCGCCGTGCGCTCCCCGGTCAAAATGGCCCGGGCGGGACCGCGGATCTCGGCGATCGTCTCCCCGGCCTCCGCCGTATCGCCGTCCTTTATGCGCGGCGTGACGTGAACGCGCTCGTCGAGCATCGCAAACACGGCGGACAGCAGCTCGATGCCGCAGATGACGCCGGCTTCCTTGGCGATGAAATAGCCCTTCGCGTTCGCGTCGGGCGACACGCAGACGGACGTCGTGACGTCGCCCGTCCCGATATCCTCGGAAAGCGCGTCGGCAATCAGTTTTCTTATGCCGAGCGCGTCTTGTTGACCGGCCATCATTCGTCCTCCCTGAAATGCGACCCGATGCTTTCGGGCCGCTGATACGCCGCCGTCAAAATCGCCAGCGCGACGGTGGCGATATTTAGTGTTTCCAGATAGACCACTTTATTATCAAAAACGGCCTCCAGGCGCTTTAAAAGCCCGTCGACCTCGTCCATGGCGAGCTTCAGGCCCCTGCCGCTTCGCGAGACGTAGCCGTATTTGTTCATCAGCTCCTTGATTTCTCTTCTCACGGCTGCGTAGTCCAGCCCGGACGCAGGCCGTTCGGGAAGCTCCGGGAGGACCGGCCCGCCCGCTTCCGGGTTCCCGTCAAGCGTGCGGTTGATGTCCTCGGCGGCGCGCCGCCCGAAGACGAGGCATTCGAGCATGGAGTTTGACGCCAGGCGGTTGGCGCCGTGGACGCCCGTGTAGGCCGCCTCGCCGACGGCGTACAGGCCGCCGAGGTTCGTGCGCCCGTACAGGTCCGTCTCGATGCCGCCCATCAGGTAGTGCTGGACGGGACAGACGGGAATCCAGTCGCGCGCGATGTTGATCCCGCGCCGCAGGCATTCCTCGTAAATGGTGGGGAAACGGTGTTTCAAAAATTCCTCGGACTTGGACGTGATGTCCACAAAGACGTGGTCCTCGCCGCTGCGCTCGAGCTCCCGGACGACGGCTCTTGCCACGATGTCGCGCGGGGCCAGCTCGGCCAGCTCGTGCGTACCCTCCATGAAGCGCACGCCCTGCTTGTTTTTCAGCAGCCCGCCCTCGCCGCGCACCGCTTCGGAGATGAGAAATTCGCGGTCCTCGGGCTCGGGGCTCCAGAGCCCCGTCGGGTGGAACTGTATGAACTCGATGTTCTTGACGACCGCGCCGGCGCGCATGGCGGCGGCCACCCCGTCGCCCGTCGCGACGGAGGGATTCGTCGAAGATTTGTAGACCTGGCCGATGCCACCGGTCGCGATGACGACCCTGGAGGATCGGATCAGGTAAAATTCCTTGTCGTCCTTTTTGACGAGGACGCCCGAGACCGCCCCGGACGCGTCCTGCAGGAAGTCGTAAAAGCACGTGTTCTCGCTGAAGGAGATATTGGCGCGCTGCGCCACGATATGCGCGAGCGCCTTGACCGTCTCGCGGCCCGTCGCGTCGCCGCCCGCGTGGACGATGCGGTTTTTCCGGTGACCCCCCTCGCGCGTGATCATGAGGTCGCCGAACTCGTTGAGGTCGAACGGCACGCGCAGCGAGACGAGGCGGCTGATGTCGTCGGGCCCCTCGGCGACCAGCACGCCGACGGCGTCCGTGTCGCACAGGCCGGCGCCCGCGATCAGCGTGTCCTCCTGATGGAAAATCGGCGCGTCGTCGCGCGAGATGGCGGCGGCGATGCCGCCCTGCGCGAACCAGGAATTCGAGATATCGACCTTGTCCTTGGCGAGTACGAGGCACGAGTACCGCCCGTCAATATTGAGCGCCGTGTAAATGCCGGCAAGCCCCGCCCCGATAATCACAACATCATAGGTCAGGATTTTGTCTGTCTTTACGGTGCCGTCTATGGCAAATCGCACGAGATCACCCCGGTTATAATATACCGTCGCGAAGCTGTCCCGGCCGATGGTATCACAGCCGGGATGCATCTTTTTTGTCCGCCCGGCCGATGAACGCGGGCGTCTTTGGTTTTTTATGTGAATCGTAACATTTATTATAGCACACGTCGGTTGAGATTAACAATATAATTTGCTATAATATCTGCCTGTACGACGGACTCTATAAAAGATGAGAAGGCGGCGGCGGAAGGCGTTCTTTCAGCTTTAAGCCCCGGGATAAACATGGCTGACATATCGGTACGAAATATAAAAAAAGCCTTCGTGGAGGGCAAGGACATACTGTGCGGGCTCACCTTCGACATTGACGAGGGCGAGCGCGTCGGCCTGCTCGGAAAAAACGGGGCGGGGAAGACGACGCTGCTGCGCATCCTGACGGGGCAGCTTGAGGCCGACGAGGGCGAGGTCGTCCTGCCGAAGCACCGGCGGCTCGGCCTGATCTCGCAGATCCCGGTCTACCCGGCGCGCTGCACGACGGAGGACGTGCTTATCTCGGCGCAGCGGCGCCTTCTGGACATGAGGGCGCAGCTGGCCGCGCTCGAAAAGCGCCTGTCCGGCGACGCATCGGACGCGCTGCTCGCGGAGTACGACGCGCTCGCGTACGCGTTTGAGCGCGACGGCGGCTGGGACGTCGATTTCGAGCGAAACCGCGTGGCGGGCGGCCTTCAGATCCCGGCTCAGCAGCGCGGGCAGCTGTTTTCGACGCTGTCCGGCGGCGAGAAGACGCGCGTCAACCTCGCGCGGCTCATCCTGGAGGACACGGACATCCTCCTTCTGGACGAGCCGACGAACCACCTTGACATCCGCGCGACGGAATGGCTGGAGGCGTACCTCGACAAGTTTAAGGGGACCGTCCTCGTCATCTCGCACGACCGGTACTTCCTTGACAGCGTCACGCGGCGGACGATCGAGCTCACGGACGGGAAGGCGGAGTTCTACAGCGGCAATTACAGCTTCTATGTCGCCGAGAAGCAGCGGCGCACCGAGCTGCAGCTCAAGCAGTACGAGCGCGAGCAGACGGAGGCAAAGCGCCTGCAGGAGGCCGCCGACCGGCTGTACCAGTGGGGGACCGGCAACAAGAACCTCATGAAAAAGTCGTTTGCCATCCAGAGCCGGATCGACAGGCTCGTGAAGACCGAGCGCCCGAAAAACGAGAAAAGCCTGCACGCGCGGTTCGGTGAAAAGAGCTTCCGCGCCGACGAGGTCCTCACGCTCGAGGGCGTGTCCAAAAGCTATGAGGGCCGGGCGCTCTTTTCGGATGTCGAGCTGACGGTGCGCGGCGGGGAGCGCATCGCGCTCATCGGGGACAACGGGACGGGGAAGACGACGCTCCTGGGCATCCTGCTCGGCGAGCTGCGCCCGGACACCGGCCTCGTCAGGCGCGGCCCGTCCGTCAAAACCGCCTATATGCCGCAGATCATCCGGTTTTCGCATCCCGAACGAAGCCTCGCCGACACGCTCATCCACGAGACGGGCTGCACCATGCAGACGGCCAGAAACCGGCTCGGCGCGTTTAAATTCTCCGGCGAGGACGTCTTTAAGGCCGTCGGGGACCTGTCCGGCGGGGAGCTGTCCCGGCTGCGGCTGTGCGTGCTGATGAGCGGCGAGATCAATCTGCTCATCCTCGACGAGCCGACGAACCATCTGGACATCGCATCGCGCGAGTGGATCGAGCAGGCCGTGGAGGACTACGGCCAGACGCTCATCTTCGTTTCGCACGACCGCTACTTCATAAGCCGGTTTGCCACGCGCATCTGGGAGCTGGAAGGCGGGCGGATCACGGACTACGCCGGCACGTACGGGAGCTACCGCCGGGCCAAAACGGCCGCGGCGGCGCAGAGCGCCGGAAAGCTAAAACAGCCGTCCGAAAAAAAGGAACCGGCAAAGAAAAGGCCGAAGTCGGCCGAAAAGCAGGCCGCCCGGCTCGAGCGCGAGATCGCCTCGATGGAAGCGCGGCTTGCGGCGCTTGAGGCGCGGCGCGAGGAATTCTGCGCCGACTACGAGAAGCTCATGGAGCTCGACGCGGAGGAGGCGGCGCTGCGCGCGCAGCTTGACGCGCTGTACGACGAGTGGGCGGAGTTCGCGGAGTAGGCGGGAAACGGCGGTTTCATCATTGCCTCCGGCGGACAAACCTCAGTCAGCAGGCGACTGAAGTCGCCGCGCTGACTTGCTCCCAAAAGACTCCGTGCGCGGAGTCTTTACCAGATCGGAAGAGCACACGTCTGAACTCCAGTCACCGCTCATTATCT
>CAYMLM010000083.1:0-11130 GCA_964391385.1 uncultured Papillibacter sp. | reverse complement strand
AGGCGCATGTGTCGGAAACGCTCAAGTCGCAGGTGTCGACGGGCCGCCTGTCGCACGCCTACCTTTTCGTCGGGACGCGCGGCACCGGCAAGACCTCGTGCGCGAAAATCCTGGCCAAGGCCGTCAACTGCCTGCAGCCGCAAAACGGCAATCCCTGCAACAAGTGTGCGAGTTGTCTTGGGATCGATAACGGCAGCATTCTGGACGTTCTGGAGCTGGACGCGGCCTCCAACAACGGCGTCGACAACGTCCGGGCCCTGCGGGAGGAAGCCGTTTTTTCGCCCGTTGACGTAAAAAAACGCGTTTATATCATCGACGAAGTACATATGCTGTCTGCATCCGCATTCAACGCGCTGCTTAAAATCCTGGAAGAACCGCCCGAGCATCTGATTTTCATACTGGCCACGACAGAGCTCCACAAGGTCCCCGCGACGATTTTGTCCCGCTGCCAGCGCTATCAGTTCAAACGCATCCCCGCCGCGGATATGGCCGGCAGGCTGCTCAATATAGCCAGTCTCGAAAGCATCGGCCTCACGGACGACGCCGCCGCGCTGCTGGCACGTCTGGCGGACGGCTCGCTGCGCGACGCTCTGTCGCTCCTGGACCAATGCGCCGCCGCGGACACCATCGACACGGACCGCGTTTTGTCCGCCCTCGGCCTTGCGGGCCGCGGCGAAATCGCCGGCCTTTTTGACGCGGCCGTCTCCGGCGACATCTCCGGGGCGCTCGGCCGCCTCGACAGGCTTTACGCGGGCGGCAAAGTGATGTCCACCGTGCTCGAAGAGCTCTTGGCCCTTGTCCGCGACACGCTCGTGACGGCGCTGATGCCGGAGGGCGGCTCGGGGCTTCTGAGCGGCGGTTACGATCAAGATACGCTGTCGGACTTTGCCGGGCGCGTCCCGGAGGAACGCCTTCTGGGCATGCTGGAGCTTCTCCGGCAGGCGCTTGCGGATGTCTCCAAAGGCGCCGGCGGCAAGCTTGCCGCCGAGGTCTGTCTGATACGCCTGGCAGACATCCGGCCGGACGCGTGCGGGGCCGCTGCCGGGAACGCGGCGACGCGGACGGGGACAGTCCCGAAAACGCCCAAACAGAAAACGCCCGAACCGGCGGTCGTGTCGCCTCCGGCTGAAAAACCGTCGCCGGAATGTCTTAAAACAGAAACGACGGACAAACAGCCGCTGCCGGCGGACGGGGGCGCGACTCACCGACGCGACGCGGATGACCCGGGAACCCGGGAGGCTGACCGCCTTCAGCCGGCAGCCGGCCCGGAAGAGCTCTGGTCAGCCGTTCTTGAGCACATCAGCTCAAAGCTCGATATGCCGGTATATACATTATTAAGCGATTCGGCCAATTCCGCCGACTTAAAAGGCGACACGCTGACCGTTAAAATGAAAACCGCGTTTGCCGCTCAGAAGGTCAACGTTCCGACCGTTACGGAGGCAATCAAGAAGGCCGCGGCAAATCTGCTCGGAAAACCGGTGGCTGTACGGATCGCGCACGATGCGGGCAGCCAGCCGGAAACAGGCGATAAAATCGACGTGCTCAAACAGTTTAACATTGTCAGGTTTGAATGATTTTAATCTACGAGGAGTGAGTTCATTGGCAAAAGGCGGATTCCGCGGCGGCAGCTACGGCGGCGGCGGCATTAACATGAATATGATCAAGCAGGCGCAGAAGATGCAGGCGGACATGATGAAAATGCAGTCGGAAATGGAGGAAAAGACCTATTCGGCCACGGCAGGCGGCGGCGTTGTGACGGCGGTCGTCAGCGGCAAACACGAACTTGTTTCGCTTCAGATCGACCCGGAGGCCGTTGATCCCGACGACGTCGAGATGCTGTGCGATTTGGTTAAAGCCGCGGTCAACGAGGCGATGCGTCAGGCCGACACCTCCATGAGCGAGGGTATGGCAAAACTGACGGGCGGTCTGAATCTCGGTCTATGACCGGGCGCCTTTGTCACCTATAGATTTTTCAACTGAATGAAAATCCACAAGCCGGCAGACCGCATATTCTGCCGGCTTTTTAGGAGCAGCTGAGATGAGGTATGCTTTTTCATATAAGTCGCCTGTTGGCCAGATCTTTATCGCCGAGGAAAACGGCGCCGTCACCGAGCTCGGTTTTGTCCCGGTAAAGGATGCCGAAGGCCGGGAAACGCCGCTCCTCCGTCGCGCGTCCGACCAGCTGTCGGAGTACTTCCTCGGAAAAAGACGTACGTTCGACCTGCCGCTCAGGCCGTCCGGGACGCCGTTTCAAAGCGCCGTATGGTCGGCGCTGAGGGACATCCCGTACGGTCAGACCCGCGCGTACCGGGACGTTGCCGCGGCGGCGGGGAACCCGAAGGCCTGCCGGGCCGTCGGCATGGCCAACAACAAAAACCCGATCGCCATCGTCATCCCGTGCCACCGCGTCGTCGGCGCGGACGGCCGCCTCGTCGGGTACGGCGGCGGGCTTGACGTCAAGCGCGCTCTTTTGGAGCTTGAAAAAAAGCATAAGTAACCGGATTTGGACAAGATAAACCGGTGGCTTCCACTGCGCAGCGGATGCCACCGGTTTTCTTCTATATTGTTTACGGCAAAACCGTTTCCGGGTCGATCGGGGTGCCGTCCTTCCTGATTTCAAAATGCAGATGAACGCCGTTGGCTACGCCCGTAGCGCCCATACACGCGATGACCTGACCCTGATAAACGCGCTCGCCCTCCTGCACAAGCAGCTGACTGCAATGTCCGTAATAGGTGACGTCGCCATTGTCATGCAGGACCTGCACCAAAAGGCCGTACCCGTAGTACCAGTCGGCCAGGACGACTTCTCCGCCATCCGCAGCCACGATGTCGTCGTCGCAGAATCCTGCGATATCAAGCCCCTGATGATTCGACGACCCGAAGCCCGTTCGCGGGCCGAAACCGGAGGTGATTACGCCTTCCGCCGGCCAGATATAGAAGCCGAAGGACGCCGTCTTGGGCCGCGGCGCCGTTCCGACGGCAATGACCTCGGCCACAGGCTCCTTTGTCACGACCGTACTGATGACCTGGCTGGTCTGCGCCGCGCCGTTGATACAAACCGTGCTCTCGGTAATAAGCGTTTCGCCGCAGGCGCCCTCGGTCACAACCATCGAGCTGCCTTCATAAACGGTATCGTCGTCGTAATACGCCGTACTGAAATGGATTGTCCCGGAATACTGCTTCTGTTCCGTCGTCCTGACGGTCAGGCCGTACGGCGACGAAGCGTTCTTCGGATCCAGCAGCTGACGGATCTCCGTCGGGTCCTGGGTGATGTTTTCATTGATAAAGCGGTTGGCGACGGTAATTGTATTGACGAAAGTGCCCGACACCGTGAGGTCCGTCGTATACTCATCGAGTATACCCCGGAGTATATCGTCAAACACCGCTTTGTCTTCAGCCGCTCCGAGCGGCTTGCCGTCGACCTCAAGAACGTATAGTTTCGCCACGCCGTTGATCTCGTCCAGAATGGCGTTTGTAATGTTCTCGGCATCATCCGCCGCAGCGCCCAGATCGGGCGATACGGATATGGCGTCGTCAAGCGAGTATTTACAGCCGAATATTTCCTCCAGCTGCGCCTCGGCGCCCGTCACAATGGCCGTCACGTCTTCCATACTCTTGGCATTGCCGATTTGCTCGCCCTTATAAAATACGGCAAATCCGACTTGTGTATTGACCAAAACAACCGTCAGCGCAAGCGCCATAAACAGCGTAACGGTCGCAGTTGCCCATCCCCTGCGCGCTTTGACTCGCCTGGAAAGCGTCCTGTTGAAAAATGAGCGCATACATATGGACGTGATAGGATCTGCTTGTTCGGTTTCAGGCTCGGATAATCGCACCGTATCACCTCGGCTTTACAGAAAAATAAAAAGTGGGTAACATATTGGTAACCAATGGTTACATCCTGTAACAACCCGTATGATACATATAATTTCCAGTCTTGTCAATACCCTTTTAGTGTATATTTTGTCTACAATATATGTGCTATAACTATAAATATCGTACAAATTCGACTGCCTGTGACAAATATTTTCCATGATTCGACGGTAAAGAATCAAATGCCCCAATTTACAGCAAGAGAGCGTCCCCGCGAAATTTGCTTTACTAGGGCACGCTCTGCTTTGTTACCGCTCAGTCTGAGCCCCGCTCGGCGCAGACAGGCCGCGCAGGCTCAGAGGTCCGCCTCCTCGAAGCACCTTCGCAGCTTCTCGAGCGCTTTCTTTTCGATCCTCGAGACGTACGAGCGGCTGATACCGCAGATGGCGGCGATCTCCCGCTGCGTTTTCGGCGGCGTGTTGTCAAGGCCGTACCGCATGGCGATAATTCTCGCTTCCCTGTACGTCAGCGCCTCGTTTATGTACATAAAAAGCTGGGCGCACGTGTCCCGGGTGCTCAGGTTCTCGAGCATGTCGTCCTCGATGCTGATGACTTCCATCAGGGATAGGCTGTTTCCGTCCTTGTCCGTGTCGATCGAGTCCGAAAGCGACAGGTCGCCCGCCGTCTTTTTCAGGCTCCTGAAATGCATGAGTATCTCGTTTTCGATGCACCGGCTGACATACGTCGCAAGACGCACGCGCCGGTCGGGCTTATAGGTCGAGATCCCCTTGATCAGCCCGATCGTACCGATTGAAATCAGGTCGTCCTGCTCGCTCGTCTGCGTGTAATATTTTTTAATGATGTGCGCGACCAGCCGCAGGTTGCGCTCGATGAGAATGTTCCGCGCCTCCATGTCGCCTTGCATATACAGCTCGATATACTTCTGTTCCTCGGCGGCCGGAAGCGGCTTTGGAAAGCTGCCGGCGCCCTCGGACATCCTCAGCATCAAAAACGGGCTCATGAGCAGCATGGCAAATGTGGCAGAAAGCATATATACACCACCAGTTAAAGGATCAATACAGTGTATTCTGCCGCTATTTGTCCGTATACTCGGCCGCGAAAGCAGACAAAAACCCGGCCGTTTACGGATATAATGAAGCCGGCGGATTTATATCCTGCCGGCCTTCTTCGTTTCTGATTATTCCTCGTCTTCAAGCGCGCATATCGATCGCCCGCGAAAGGCGGGTGCGGGCCATCCGGCTTGAGTCCTAGGGCTTGAGCTGTATGATTTCCAGCCCGTTCATCTCGGCGTATCCGACCGTGTGCATCGTACCGCCGAACCGTCCGTCGTAAACGGCGATGAGCACGGATGATTTATCTACCATGTACATGTTCCGCCGCATCATACAGTCGGGCGTATATCGCCTCGAGACATACGTCTCGATGTCGCACTGCTCGACAAGGCTGAAATAGCGGCTCCTGTTGGCCTCGTTCCACTTGGCCGCCTGATCCTCGCTGGGTATGGCGGCCTCGAGCGTGATATCGGGATGATCTTCCTTGAGCTGCAGCACGGCTTCGCAGAAATACATGTCGCTGCCCAGCGCCATCCCGCAGATAAAATGCCGGATGCCCGACGCGTAAACGGCCGACACGACGTCGTACAGCTTATCCTTGAGACTTCGGCAGCGGTCGTCTTCCTCGATGTAGCCCCACGGAAGCTTCTCGGGTCTGTACCCCGAGAAGCAGCAGGTTTTGCTGCGATTCGCATCAGGTTTCATATGCATTCACAACCGTTTTCCGTTATTTTACATGAACCATTTTAATGCGGCGCTGTGCATTTGTCAAAATAATCTATTGCATTTGCCGCTAAAACTGCTATAATAATGCCGAACATTTGAATATTTATGTCTTCAGGGCAGGGTGAAATTCCCGATCGGCGGTATAGTCCGCGAGCAAAAGAGCTTAAGCTTGTATGCATGAGTTGGTGAAACTCCAACACCGACAGTTATAGTCTGGATGGAAGAAGATGCGTTAAACGTTTTGTTTAGCTTATTTATGGTCACCTGGAAGACATGTCTTTCAGGTGTTTATCATTTTCAGGAGGTTTTATCCAATGAAGCTCACAACCAAAAGCATCGTCATCATGGCCCTTCTCATTGCGATTTCCGTTGGGCTCTTGTACCTGATCCGTTACCCCATCTTTCCCGCGGCACCATACCTCGAATATGACCCGGCCGACATTCCCATACTTATCGGCGCTTTCGCTTTCGGACCTGTTGCCGGCATCGTCTTAACGGTCATCGCAAGCGCCGTACAGGCGCTGACGGTTAGCGCGCACAGCGGCATATACGGTTTCATTATGCACGTCATCGCCACGTCGACGCTTGTGATCGTGGCCAGCGTCATATACCGGATCAGACATACGCGGGTGGGCGCCGTCATCGGGCTCGTCAGCGGCACGCTGGCGATGGCGGGGGTCATGATGATCGCCAACCACTTTATCACGCCGGTTTTTACGGGGGCGCCTACCGAGGCTGTCGACGCCATGCTTGTCCCGATTATACTTCCCTTTAACCTCATAAAAGCCGGCGTCAACTCCGCCGTCACGTTTCTTATTTATAAGGTTGTTTCAAAATACATCATCCACGGAGAAAAAATCAACTCAAAGAAAAATTCGGCCGGGCAGGCGATGTAAGCCGCGGCAAAAAGATACCGGCGCCAGCGGCGCCGGTATCCTTATTATTGTGATTGACTTTTATCTCGTGCCCGGCGCCATGTTCCAGTTTGTCGTCCTGTTTCTGAGGTTGTTATTCACCGTGCCTCTGTTGACGGTGTTGTCATTATTGCCGGTGTAGCCGTTGCCGTAAGTGTTTCCCGTGCCGTTGCCCGGCAGATTGCCAGGCGCCGCATACGGCGATACGCGGGTATCCCTGTTCGTATTTGTATTGGTATTCGGATAAGGCGATACGCGGGTGTTGTTCGGATACGGCGTCACGCCGGGGACATTGGGCGCCACGTTGCAGCCGACAAGGACGAACGCAATGAGCAGCGCCAGAATCAGTATTGCCGCTTTTTTCATGTTTCCCTCCTGCAGAAAAGTAATGCTTCGCGGTTTCTTAATGACTTTTCTTGTCGGCTTTATTATGTTCTCAATGTTGAAAAATAGTATGTAATATAATGGCAGAAGTTGAAACGCTCCCTCAGGCACATCGAAAAAGGTCAAAAAGCGCCGACCGAAGTCGGCGCTTTGTAATCATTTGATTCCTTTGTTTTTATCACACCGTCCATTCGCTGTGGACGACCACCGTCAGCTTCAGCTGACCCTTGTATTCCTCGAAGCCTAGCCGAAGACTGGTCCAGTCCAGACCCTCCGCATCGGAATCGGCCGCCGGTATATGAAAATCCACAAACCTCGCGTCCGGGAAAACGTCCGTGAGGTTTTCAAGCGAGTTGCCGGACATGATGATCGTGTCGACGCCGATTTCCGGCGCCTGCGTAAAATCCCTGTCAAAGACGAACTCCTCGAAATACGCGGCCGGCGTGAGATCAATGGGGTTGTCCCCGCCGTCATATTTGCCCCAGACATAGTGGTTTTCGTCTTTTGCAAAATCGGCAACCTGTTTTGCGGTGAAGCATTTATTTGATACCAGGCTTACTGTGGCGTACGGCGAGAAGACGACGCCGTATTCGGGATGTACGGTTCCCGACAGCGCCTCGTAGTCGTCGGCTTTGATATGTTCGAGTATTTCAAACGCATACGCCGTCAGCTCGGCGTTGGTCGCAGCGTGGTCGATCGTTGCTTTGCCGCTGTCAGCGCTTCTATCGTATATCTTATTGTATAACGCGCCTTCCCAAAGATAAAAAACCGCCAGAGTCGCGGAAATGCCAACGGCAATGCCGACGAAAACAAGCAGCAGCTTCATCCAGATTTTTTTCAAAAGAGTCACCCGCTCTCGGCTGCGCCCGAAATGTATCACGTTTCGTTTCACAAGCTTACTTGAAGTAACCGGCAATTGCAACTACAATAATTTACAAAAGTAACAATACATAAAAACCCGGAGATTATTAATAAAATAAAAACAAATGAACAAGGCACTTGACATCACGGGATCATAGTGCTAAATTATGGTTAGCACTCAAAGCGGCAGAGTGCTAACCATAAAATTGCTTTCGAAAGGAAGGAGATTATGGAGCTCGGCGAGCGGAAAAAAAGAATCTTGCGAGCTGTTATAGACCAATACGTCAAAACAGCCGAGCCTGTCGGCTCCAAGGCGATCGTCAGCCTGATCGGCGTGTCCGCCTCACCCGCTACAATCCGCAATGAAATGGCGGAGCTTGAATCGCTGGGGCTGCTGGAGCAGCCGCATACGTCGGCGGGACGGATCCCGACCTGTTTGGGTTACCGCATCTATGTCAACGAGCTCATGGAACGGCCAAGCCTTTCCGCACAGGAGTCGCAGGCGATCAATCAGGCGCTTTCCGTACGCATACAGCAGCTGGATAAAATTCTGGCCGACGCCGGCCGCCTCACATCGCGGCTGACAAGCTATCCGGCATACGCGCTGGCTTCATCGGCGGGCGCCGTGACCATCTCGCGTTTCGACTTTATTTATCTGAGTCCGGGCTCTTTTATCGTTGTCGTGATGCTCAGCAACAAAACCGTGAAAAATAAACTGGTCAATGTCACCGTACAGGTGGAACAAAGCCTTCTGACGAAGCTGTCGACATTGTTTAACGCCAGTTTCACAAACATCGGCGAGGAGAAGATCACGCCGGTGCTGATATCGGCGACGGAGCGGGCCGTAAACGACCGGGACGGCATTGCCGCTGTCATCGCGGGATTTGCCATTGAGGTCTTATATGAGGCGAAAGCCCATGAGACGCACGTCACAGGCGCGTCAAATCTTTTTGAGTACCCCGAATACAGGGACATCGACAAGGCCAGGAGATTGCTGCGTTACCTTTCCGACAAAAACGAACTGGCCCGACTTCCGGCGCCGGAGAACAGCAAGGAGATGAAGATCACAATCGGCCCGGAAAATCTCGCGGAAGAGCTCCGGGATTCAAGCGTCGTCGTAGCCCGATATGACGCCGGAGACGATATGCAGGGGCTCATCGGCGTCGTCGGACCGACGCGGATGGATTACTCGAAGGTCGCCGCCCGTCTTTCATATATCGCGAGGGGTCTCAGCTGGCTCCTGTCGGGCGGCATCACACTGCCGGATTCGCTCGAGCGGTCCGACGACGCGGACTTTGAATAAAAACACTAAAGAGCAAGGAGATGATAGGATTGGCAAAAACAAAAAAAGGCGAGATGCCGGAGGAGATACAGGCCGAGACCGGGGGCGTCGACAGGACGGCGGAGGCCCAGCCGGACGACGTCTCTCCGGCGGAGGAACTGCAGGCGGCGCTTGACGCCGAAAAAGAAAAATTTCTGCGGCTGGCCGCAGAGTACGATAACTACAGAAAAAGAAACATCAAGGAGCGCGAGGCCCTTTATGACGACATTCGCGCGGACACAATCGCACGGCTTCTGCCCGTCTATGACAATTTGTCGCGCGCCCTGAAGCAGGAATGCTCCGACGAGGCCTTTTATAAGGGTGTGGATATGACTATGACGCAGCTGAAGGAAATCCTGGAGAAGCTGGGCGTCAGGGAGATCGAAGCGGTAGGCAAGACCTTCAATCCGGAGCTTCACAACGCCGTCATGCATGTGGATGACCCGGAATACGACGAGGCGGTCGTCATAGAAGAGTTTGAGAAGGGCTTCCTGCTCGGGGACAAAATCATACGCTTTTCAATGGTCAAAGTCGCAAACTGAGAGAAAACTCTATCATTTATATAATAAGGAGGACACCATTATGGGAAAAATTATCGGAATCGATCTGGGTACGACAAATTCATGCGTAGCCGTTATTGAAGGCGGAGAGCCGATAGTCATAGCAAACGCGGAGGGGGGACGCACGACGCCGTCGGTCGTGGCTTTTTCCAAGGACGGCGAGCGGATGGTCGGCCAGGTCGCAAAGCGCCAGGCCATCACCAACCCCGACCGCACGATCATATCGATCAAGCGCGAAATGGGCAGCGCTTTTAAAGTCAACATCGACAACAAGCAGTACACGCCGCAGGAGATCTCGGCGATGATCCTGCAGAAGCTCAAGACGGACGCGGAAGCCTATCTCGGCATGAAGGTGACGGAAGCCGTCATCACGGTCCCGGCCTATTTCACCGACTCGCAGCGCCAGGCCACGAAGGATGCCGGCAGGATCGCCGGCCTCGACGTCAAACGCATCATCAACGAGCCGACGGCCGCGGCGCTGGCCTACGGCCTCGACAAGGAAACGGACCAGAAGATCATGGTCTTCGACCTCGGCGGCGGCACGTTCGACGTCTCGGTCCTCGAGATCGGCGACGGTGTCATCGAAGTGCTCGCGACGGCCGGCAACAACCGCCTCGGCGGCGACGATTTTGACGAATGCGTCGTCAAGTATCTGCTCGGTGAATTCAAAAAAGACACGGGTATCGACCTGTCGGCCGACAAGATCGCCATGCAGCGCCTGCGCGAGGCCGCGGAAAAAGCGAAGGTCGACCTGTCGGGCGTGACCTCGACCTCCATCAACCTGCCCTATATCACGGCGGACGCCAACGGTCCGAAGCACATGGAGAGCACCATCACGCGCGCCAAGTTCAACGAGCTGACGGCGCATCTCGTGGAAAAAACGGTCGGACCCGTCAACCAGGCCCTCAGCGACGCCGGCCTTTCGGCAAGCGAGCTGTCGAAGGTCCTCCTGGTCGGCGGCTCCACCCGCATCCCCGCCGTTCAGGATTCCGTCAAGCGGCTGACCGGCAAGGAGCCGTTCAAGGGCATCAATCCCGATGAGTGCGTGGCGATCGGCGCGGCCGTGCAGGCCGGCGTTCTGGGCGGCGACGTCGAAGGCATCCTGCTTCTGGACGTCACGCCGCTGTCCCTGGGTATCGAAACGCTTGGCGGCGTCTTCACGAAGCTCATTGACCGCAACACGACGATCCCTGCCAAGAAGAGCCAGATCTTCTCCACCGCCGCCGACAATCAGACGTCTGTCGAGGTGCACGTCCTGCAGGGCGAGCGCGAGATGGCGCAGTACAATAAGACGCTCGGGCGTTTCCATCTGGACGGCATATCGCCGGCCCGACGCGGCGTGCCGCAGATCGAGGTCACCTTCGATATCGACGCCAACGGCATCGTCAACGTCTCGGCCAAGGATCTCGGCACGGGCAAGGAACAGCACATCACCATCACCTCCTCCACAAACCTCTCCAAGGACGACATCGAAAAGG
>CAYMLM010000082.1:5445-11251 GCA_964391385.1 uncultured Papillibacter sp. | reverse complement strand
ACACCCTATCCTACACTCTTTCCCTACACGACGCTCTTCCGATCTATATCCTCGGAAAAGAAGCTCTTTTCCGTTATAAGGAACCGCACGTCGCTGAAAATGAGCTTGTGGTCGGGCTGGCCGCATAGGAACGCGGGCGCCGTCGGGAGCTCGTGGGCAATGAGCCCGGTGTTCAGTTTCATGAGCGCACCTCCCAAACGCTGTCGGTTACCGCCGTCTGATTCGTTAAAATATGGATGCCGAAAAAAGTATACTATACAATATGGACAAATTCAAGCCGGAAACGTGGCGCGAGCACATACAATTTGAATAATGTCTATGCTGCCGGAACATTACTCTGATCCTGCGTCGGTGATATTATGGGAACGTATGACAATCCGTTCATCATTAAAACAGGGGGGGCAATTAAATGAGAAAAGTTGGAAAAGCTATTGTTTCGGCAATCCTTATGCTTGTGCTGACCGTCGGCCTCGTCATGCCCGGCACGGCCGCCGGCATCAGGGCGCCTAAAAACGTCATTATCATGATCCCGGACGGCGTCTGCTACAATCAGATCCTGGCGGCCGACTATTTCCTGTACGGGGAAGCCGGCGCGAATCCTTACGGAGACTACCCCGTCCAGCTGGCTATGAGCACTTATTCCAAAGGCCAGTCGCAGGGGACGGAGGACGACGGAGAAACGGTCTATAACCCCGACAACTGGCGCGATCCGATCCGGTTCCAGTTCGGCGCGACGGATTCGGCCGCCGCCGCGACGGCCATGTCGACCGGTACGAAGACATGGGACTCGGCGGTCGGCGTCGACCAGAACGAAACCCCGCTGACGCATCTGTATCAGGATTTCGAGGCGCTGGGCAAGGCGACCGGCGTGATCACCTCCGTGCCGTTTGACCACGCGACGCCGGCGGGCTTCAGCACGCATCACGACAACCGCGACGATTACATGGTGCTGGCGGACGAAATGCTCAAGATGAGCACGCTCGACGTCATCATGGGCTGCGGCCATCCCCTGTACGACGACTTCGGCGCGGCCCGGGAGGAACCAAAGTACAAATACATATCCGAGGAGACCTGGACAGCCCTGAACGACGGCACGCTTGTCACGGCCGACGCCGACGGGGACGGCGAGGCCGATCCCTGGACGCTGATCTCCTCGGAGGCCGATTTCAATGCGCTCCAGACGGGCGACACGCCGGACAGACTGATCGGCATCCCCGAGGTGGCGACGACGCTTCAGGAGTACAGGATCCTCTACACGGAGGGCGCGGACACGGTCAATCCCTACGCCGTGCCGCTCATTGAAAACGTCCCCACGCTCGAGGTGATGGCAAAAGGCGCTCTCAACGTGCTCGACAACAACGAGGACGGCTTCTTCCTCATGATCGAGGGCGGCGCGCCCGACTGGGCCGGACATTTCGGCCAGACGGGCAGCCTGATCGAGGAAATGGAAGACTTCTTCAATACCGTTCAGGCCGTCAACGAGTGGGTCTCCGAAAACAGCAGCTGGGCCGAAACGCTCGTCGTCGTCGTCGGCGACCATGAAACGGGCTTCCTGTCGGGGTCCCCGGACGAGCTTGTCCCGGTCATCAACAACGGCAAGGGCGAAATTCCGACAATGTACTGGAGCCTCGGCTCGCGCGACAAGACGTGGGTCAACTTCGGGTGGCATTCCAATCAGCTCGTCCCCTTCTTTGCCAAGGGCTGCGGCAGCGAGCTCTTCTACGCCGTGGCCGACCAGAACGACTCGGTGAGAGGCAAATATCTCGACAATACGGAAATATCGGTCGTCATCCGCGAGCTGTGCGGGATCACGAACACCTACTGGTCGGACGTGAAGAGCGCGATGGACTTGGGGCTTGTGCCGTACGGCCTGCAAAATTATTCAAACGGTATTTCCCGCGCGGATTTCTGCTGCCTGGCCTGGCAGATGCTCAGCCGGACGGATGCCCCGCCCACGATCTCGACGCCGCAGAGCGGCGTGCCCATGCCCTTCACGGACGTCAAGGACGCCTCGTACACGATCATATATACGCTCAATCAGCTCGGGATCATCGGCGGCACCGGCGCGACGACGTTCGAGCCCGACAGGCTCCTCACCCGCGAGGAGGCGGCAACCATACTCAACAGGATTGCAGCGTATCTCGGCATCACAATCCCCTCGCCCAATACGCACTTCAGCGACGCCGGTTCCATTTCGAGCTGGGCGAAAGAGGCCGTCGACAACATGGCCGCGCTCGGCGTCATGACCGGCACCGGCGGCGGCAGCTTCTCGCCGAAAAGCACGTATACGGGCCAGCAGGCGATCGTCACGATGATGCGCCTTTACAAGCTGAGCTAACACTGTCATCGCCCGTCATCGGCCCTGCGTTTCTCCTGCGGTATCACTCGGCGGCGCGCTTTTGATTTGTTTTCCACAGCTGACCAGCTTTCCTTCTTCACCTTTCAGGCAATCCGCCCTTTCCGGCCATCGGGAGGGGCGGCTTGCTGTCTGCCTGAAACCGGCCGGCAGCGCGCGCCGCGTGCCGTCGCCGTCCTTGGAAACGATTTCATGTCTTGACAAGTAGATTGCAAACTGAGGCCGCGCAATGTTATAATGTAAAAAAACAGACGAAAGGAAACAGCCCTATGAGTTCTTCTTATACGCATGTGTTCTCTCCGATCAGGATCCGCGGCATCGATTTTAAAAACCGCGTCACCCTCGCTCCCCCGTCCCCCAACGTCGCCAATCAGGACGGCACGATGACGCGCGACTTCGTGGACTGGATGCGTCCCTTTGCCAGCGGCGGCACGGCGATCCTTTACGTCGGCAACGCCACCGTCGACAAGGCCGAATGCCACGATGAGGAGACCCAGATCGACCTCGGCACCGACAAGTGCGTCCTGCCGCTTTCCTGGTACTCCGAAATGGCCGCCCAGTACAACTGCCACGCGTCCTTCGAGGTCAACCACAACGGCAAGGACACGGCCTTTGAAACGGTCGGACACCCCCCGTACAGCGCCTCTCCCATCATCACCTCCTCGGAGATCACGCGCGCCAAAAGGCTCGGACGCGACCCGATCCCAGCCATCGAGATGACCCACGAGAAGATCGCCGAGACGGTCGATAAGTTTGCCATGGCGTGCTCCCGGATGCAGCAGGCGGGTATGGACATCGCACTCATCCACGGCGGCCACGGCAACCTGATCAGCCAGTTCATGAGCCCCCTGTATAACTTCAGGAAGGACGAATACGGCGGCTCCACGGAGAACCGGGCGCGCTTTGCCATCGAGGTCTGCGATGCCATCCGCAAAAAGGTCGGGCCGAAGTTCGTCATAGAGTTTCGTATCTCCGCCGACGAGATCGCCCCGGAGGGCATGCATTTCGACGAGACGCTCCGCATGATCGAATACCTGCAGGACCATATCGACATCCTCCATGTGTCCGCCGGCCTGCACAGCGATTTCGATTTCAAGTACTACCGCAACTGGTGCCAGAACTATCTGATGCCCAGGGGCTTCAACGTCCACTACGCGCGCGACGTCAAAAAGGCCTTCCCGAACCTTCTGGTCACGACGGTCGGCTCCATCACGAGCCTCGACATGGGCGAGGAGATTATCGCAAACGGCTGGGCCGACTTCGTCGCCATGTGCCGCCCGCTCATGGCCGATCCCGAGATGCCCCGTAAATATGCCCAGAACAGGCCCGAGGACCGCCGTCCCTGCCTCCGGTGCGACGCGTGCGCCCGATTCTTCCCGCCGAGACCCTTAAACTGCGCCGTCAACCCGTATTCCGGCGTGTTCAAGGAGATCAGGTACGGCCTCGTGCCCAAAGCCCCCGTTCAGAAAAAGGTCGCCGTCGTCGGCGGCGGACCGGCCGGCCTGTATGCCATGATGGCGCTGTGCGACCGCGGCCACGACGTGACGCTTTACGAGAAAACGGACCAGCTGGGCGGCAACGTCGTCCCGGCGGCCTATCCCCCGTTTAAGATCGACTGTCAGGATTACTTAAAGTGGCTCCTCCGCGAAGCCGGGAAATACCCCGCAAAAGTCCTCCTGAATACGGAAGCCACAAAGGAGCTGCTCGACAAGGAGGGCTACGACGCCCTTGTGATTGCCGTGGGCTCGAAGCCCCTCGTCCCGTCGAAGATCCCCGGAATCGACAAGGCGCACGTCCATTGGGCGCCCGATGCCGAGATGGGCAAGGTCCCGGCCGGAGACAAAATCGTCATCGTCGGCGGCGGCGCCGTCGGCCTGGAGGCGGCCATCGACTTCAAGAACATGGGCAAGGACGTCACCGTCGTCGAGATGCTCGGCCCGGAGGCGCACCGCATGTCTCTCATGAAAAGCTCCAAGCACGCCGGCAGCGAGATGCTGGAGATCCTGGAGCAGCTGAAGATCCCGCTCCGTCTGAACAACTGCCTCGAGGAGGTCCGCGACGACAAGGTCATCTGCAAGGACCTCGTCACGGGAACGCTGACCGAATATCCGTGCGACACGGTTCTCCTGTCGCTCGGCATGGTCCCGCTCCACGACGTCGTCGATTCGCTGCGCCATTCGGCGCCGGAGACGGAGGTCTTCATCGTCGGGGACGCCCTCGACGTCGGCAACATTTCGACGGCCACAAACGGCGGCTTCCAGGCGGGCTTACATATCTGAACGCCTGCAATTGCCAGGACTCAATAATAGTCTCCCCGCCGAACGACTCGGCGGGGAGATTTTTTAGCTTGAATTTTTTACTCCCCGAACAGCTCCAGGGCTTTTTGGCCGAAGCGTTTGCCGTATTCGATAAACAGGTCGCGGCTTTCGTCCAGCTTGCCCTCGATGGCGACGGGGCCGACGTGAATGACGGGATGTCCGAAGGCGTTGCCCGACGAATAGACCGCCATCCCCTTGCAGAGCAGGTGGTGCAGCACGTCCTGGACCGCCATGTCTCCCCCGCCGTGGACATAACGCGCGGTGGCAAACGCTCCGCCCAGCTTCCCGCCGAGCTTGACGCTTCTGTCGGTGTCGAACCATTTCTTCAGCTGCCAGCTCATCGTCGCGGCATAGGTGGGCGTGCCGAAGAGGACGGCGCAGCTGTCCCCGATAAAGCCCGTGTCGAGCGGCTCGTCGCCGTCAAGCTTCATGAGCCTCACATCAACGTCCCCCGCCTGGCGCAGGCCTTCCCTGATATGCGCCGCCATTTTTTCCGTATTCCCCGTACTGCTGGTATACAAGATTGAAATTTTCATCCTACGGCCTCCCTTTGGCAACAATTAGTATACCCAATGGTATCCCCGATTTTCGGACGTGTCAATACGTTTTGATACAGGGCTGTTTACGAATGCGGCAATAATATGGTAGAATACGTGCAAAGCCGACACAACTCCGACGGCCGGATCAATCCGACGGTCGTATCTGCCGCCGTTTGGCGAGGTGACAGTCATGGACAGGAATAAAAACGATTTCAACGATTACAACCTGAAGCCGGCCGGCTCCTATATGGACAGCCTGGCGGATTTCGCGGACCTTCTCGGCACGATCGAGGAGGCTGAAAAAGCGGCCAACCAGCTGCTTCTGGAAACAGGCGGGGCTTTGGACAAAAACGCGCCGAAAACAGCCGCCGAAAAGGCGCCGGACAAGCCGGACCTCGACACGCTGCTCGGGCGGCTCGACGCGCTCGTCGGGCTCGAAAAGATCAAGTCGAACGTCCGGAGCCTCATCAACCTCGTCAAGGTGCGCCGGCTGCGTGAGGAAAGCGGCCTGTCCGTGCCGCCGATGTCCCTGCACATGGTCTTCATCGGCCCTCCCGGTACCGGCAAGACGACGGTCGCGCGCATCCTGTCGG
>CAYMLM010000082.1:325-5435 GCA_964391385.1 uncultured Papillibacter sp. | reverse complement strand
GCCCCCTCCACCCTACCCTACACTCTGTCCTTACCCGACGCTCGTCCGATCTGGGAAGAAAACGCCCTGTGCGTCCCTCCCATCTCGCTGCACATGGTTTTCACGGGCAATCCCGGCACCGGGAAGACGACGGTGGCGCGCATCCTCTCCGAGCTCTACGCCGCGATCGGCGTTTTGTCGAAGGGCCACCTGGTCGAGGTGGACCGGTCCGGCCTCGTCGCCGGGTTCGTCGGACAGACGGCGATCAAGACGAGCGAGGTGATCGAAAAGGCGCTCGGCGGCATTTTGTTCATCGACGAGGCCTACGCGCTCGTCTCGAAAGAGGGCACGAACGATTTCGGGCACGAGGCCGTCGAAACGCTTTTGAAGGCGATGGAGGACCATCGGGACGACTTCATCGTCATCGTCGCCGGCTACGAGGCGCTGATGCGGGACTTCGTGACCTCCAACCCCGGCCTGGAGTCGCGCTTCAACCGGTATTATTTCTTTGAGGACTTTACGAGCGACGAGCTGACGGAGATTTTCGACGCGCTGTGCAGGAAAAACGAGTATGTGCTCTCCGACGAGGCGCGGGAATTTGCCGAGGACTATTTCTGCCTGCTCTACGAATCCCGGGACGAAAACTTCGGCAACGCGCGCGATGTCCGCAATTTCTTCGAAAACATCGTATCCGTCCACTCGGACAGGGTCTCCTGCATCGAAAACGTGACGAGGGACGACCTTATGACCTTTACGAAAGACGACCTGGAAAAAGCGACGGCGCTGTGAGGTCGGCCCGCTCATCCGTCGCCTGAGTTGGAGACTGAATTTGAAAAAGTCTGCCTATCTTTTTTTGTGCGTACTGGGGTATCTTCTGTTTGGGAGCTGCATCGCGGCGTACACGGGTAAAATCGGCAACATCATTTTTGTCTGGAACGTATTCCTGGCGTATCTGCCGTTCCTGTTTGTCCAGATTTTACTGACCCATCTGAAAAAAAGCACCCGAAAAAAGGCCGTGGTCGTTCTCCTGGCGCTTTTATGGCTCATCTTTTTTCCGAACGCACCGTATATGATCACGGATTTCATGTACTTTGCCGTCGCCGGCGAGGCCGCCTCCCTGGTCTTTTGGATAAAGCTTGTGTACATCGGTTCGGGTATTCTGTTCGCCGCGATTTTGGGCTTCGACTCGCTGTACGATATGCATCGGCTCGCCATCGGATGGAAGGGCCGTCTCTTCGGCAATGCGTTTTTAACCGCCGTCTGTCTTCTCAGCGGTCTTGGTATCTACATCGGCAGGATCCTGCGGTTTAACTCATGGGACGTGCTGCGGCCGGTCCGCCTGCTGACGTCGGTCATAGGGGCGCTCGACCTGTTCACGGTTTTATTTTCGCTTCTTTTCGCGGGATATATTATGGGGGCGTACGTCGTCTATTACTTCATCACAAGGAACAGGGAAACAAGGCAGATATAAGTATTCCATACTTTTCCAGCCCCATGGAGGGGCCGCCGCCTTGACGCTGTTTATGTAAAATAACGAGTCTTTTTACGGAGACTCGCTCTTTTTTATGTCAAACGATCCACATAAACTATTGACGTTTCAACGTTCCGGCGGTAAAATGAGTTAATATTTCTTTGGTCAGCCCTTTCGGGCCGATGCCGCTTTCGACTGTGCTCCCGCATGGTTTTTTCTTTAAGCAGACAGGAGCTTTACCGCTTTAGCGTCTTAATCCGGCTGAAGCTCAGACATGCCGCGCGCGTGCCTGACTTTTGTATATGATGAATTATGGAGGTAAGAAAATGAAAAAAATACTCAGTATCGCACTCGTGGTTATACTGGCAGTCGGCATGCTGGCCGGCTGTGCCAAGACGGAAACTGAAAAGCCGTCAACCGCAAGCACCGAGCCCGGCACACAGGACAGCGCCGAGCCCAGCACCGCTCCCAGCGCCGAGCCCGGCGGTGATGCCGATACGGCGCCCGACGCGGGCGGCGAACCGATCAAAATCGGCATACTCGGCTGTCACACCGGCGAATATGCCCAGTACGGCCTTGCCGTCCTCAACGGCGCGCAGCTGTATATCGACAAGGTCAACGCCGAAGGCGGCATCAACGGCAAGCAGATCGAGGCCGTCGTCTATGACGACAAGGGCGACGCGACGGAAGCCGTCAACGCCTTCAATCGTCTGGTCGACAACGACGGTATAACCGCTCTTCTCGGTTCGGTTCTTTCCGGCGCCACGATTGCCGTCGTCCAGGATGCGCCGAGCACCATGCCGATCATCACCGCATCGGCGACAAACGAGGGCGTCACCGTCAACGCAGATACCGGCGCCGTTTATACGAATGTGTTCCGCACCTGCTATATCGATCCGTTCCAGGGTAAAAAGATGGCCCAGTACGCCGACGAGATCCTGGGCGCCAAGACGGCCGCCGTTGTCTGTGAGACCGGCAACGATTACGCCGTCGGCCTGAAGGAAGCGTTCATCGCGGAATGCGAGGCGCTCGGCATCACGGTCGTGGCCGACGAGGGCTATTCCACCGGCGACAAGGCCTTCCAGAGCCAGCTGACAAACATCAACGCCAAGGGCGCGGACGTCATCTTCCTGCCCAACTATTATGAGGACAACGCGCTCATCGTCACGCAGGCCCGCCAGCAGGGGATCACCTCAGTGTTCATGGGCGGCGACGGCTGGGCCAGCATCTCCAAATACGCCTCGGCCGAAGACCTCGAGGGCAGCATCTACTGCTCGGCATACGCGGCCGGCTCGACCGACGAGATCAAGGAGTTTGAGGCGACCTATACCGATAAATACGGCGCGGATACGCTCAACATGTTCGCCGCGCTCGGCTATGACGCCGCCATCGTCCTGCTCGACGCGCTCAAGGCCGCCGAAGGCCAGGGTCTCGAGACCGGCTCCGACGACTACAAGGCCGCCGTTATCGACGCCATGAAGAACACGACCTCCGTCGGCATCACCAGCTCGTATGCGTTCGACGAGTTTAACAACCCGATCAAGCAGGCCGTCATCATCAAGCTCGAGGGCGGCAGCGAAAACTTCTCGCAGATGTTCTAAACCCTGAATAAAAACCATACCGGGGAGGCAGAAACTGTCCTCCCCGGCATGGTTTCCTTTTTAAACGGCACAATGCAGCCCTGCATAAGAACAACTTCAAAGCATAACGGTGAATTTTCCATTGTAATAGCGCCGGGAATACTGTTATAATTTCTGTAATGCGCCTGTCAATGTCCGATAAATAAACTCGAAAGAATGATAGAAGATGACTGTTTTTTCTACCATCGTCGGCCAGCTCTTCAACGGGCTGCAAACAGGTTCCGTCTACGCCCTGATCGCGCTGGGCTACAGCATGGTGTACGGGATCATACTGCTCCTGAACTTCGCGCACGGCGACATCATTATGGTCGGCGCTTATGTGGCGTGGATCGTGATAACGCTTCTGGGGCTTCCGCCGGTCGTCGGCGTTGTTGCCGCGATCGCCGGCTGCACGCTGCTCGGCGTCGCGATCGAGAAGGTGGCGTATGCGCCGCTGCGCAAATCGCCGCGGCTGTCCTTACTTATCACGGCCATCGGCATATCGTTCTTCCTTGAAAATTTCGTGCAGCTTGATTTCATCATGGGCGCCGGCGCCAAGGCCATGCCCACGATCGTCAGCGGTCCGAGCATCAGCCTGGCCGGCTCCAATATCAGCTTTGTGGCTATCCTCACCATCGTAGTTTCGGTCCTCTCGATGGCGATTCTGACCCTGCTCGTCCAGAAGACGAAAATGGGCAAGGCCATGCGGGCCGTCTCCGAAGACATGGGAGCGGCCCAGCTTATGGGCATCAGCGTCAACCGGACCATCTCGTTTACCTTTGCGCTCGGCTCCGCGCTCGCGGGGATCGGCGCGGTCCTCTACAGCTGCGCTTATCCGCAGGCCTCGCCGACGATGGGCGCCATGCTGGGCCTGAGGGCCTTTGTAGCGGCTGTTTTGGGCGGTATCGGCTCGATACCCGGCGCCATGATCGGCGGCTTTGCCATCGGACTGCTGGAGGCGTTCATTACCGCCGCCGGCCTGTCGGTCTGGAAGGACGGCGTCGTATTTGCCATTTTGATTGTCGTGCTGCTCATCAAGCCAACCGGCATCATGGGCCGCCCGATCACGGAAAAGGTATAGGTGATTGCCGTGACGAAGAAATTGAAAGCGCTCCCCATGCCGGCCCGCTATATTATCAATACCGCTCTTTTTGTCGTGTTTCTCACCGTATTCGGGATACTGATCAGCACGAAAACCTTATCAAACTATTACGCCAAGATCCTGATGCTCATCGGCATCAACATCATACTGGCCGTCTCGCTCAACCTTGCCACGGGGTACCTCGGTCAGCTCCCCCTGGGCCACGCCGGCTTCATGGCCGTCGGCGCGTACGCGTCGGCAATCTTCATGAAGGCCGCCGCCGCGCTGCCGCTGTTCGTGTCGCTGCCGCTCGGTCTTTTGCTCGGCGGGCTGGTCGCGGGCGTTTTCGGTTTTATCATCGGCATTCCCGCGCTGCGTCTCCGGGGCGACTATCTGGCGATCATCACGCTCGGGTTCGGCGAGATCATCCGCGTCGTGCTGCTCAATATCGACAGCGTCCTCGGCTTTAAACTGACGTACGGCGCGTCCAGTCTCAAAAGCATCCCGAAAACGACGACCTTCATCGAGGCGTTTATCGTTGTCGGGCTCGTCTGCTTCGTGATCCACGCGATGATGAAATCGCGTCACGGGCGGGCCGTCCTGTCCATCCGCGAAAACGAGATCGCGGCGGAAGCCTGCGGCATCAAAACGACGTATTACAAGACGATGGCCTTTGTCATGTCGGCGTTTTTCGCCGGAGTGGCCGGTAGCCTGTACGCCGGATATATCGGCATTTTGAACCCCTCCAATTTTGACTTCATGAAATCGATCGAGATCCTCGTTATGGTCGTTTTGGGCGGCATGGGCTCGATGATCGGCTCGGTGATCTCGGCCACGGTGCTGACCGCCCTGCCGGAGCTCCTGCGCGCCTTCGCCGAGTACCGGATGGTCTTTTATTCTCTGCTCCTGATCATCGTCATGATCTTCAAACCGACGGGCCTAATGGGCACATACGACTTC
>CAYMLM010000082.1:0-315 GCA_964391385.1 uncultured Papillibacter sp. | reverse complement strand
GCTGTCGCGCCTTCTGGGCCGGTCCGCGGACAGGCTTTCACCCGGAAAAAGCGCCGTAAAAGGCGAGGCCCCGAAAGGAGGCGGCCGCTGATGCCAAAACACGATCCGCATGAGACGCTTCTCCCCGAGCGGGACAAGGACAAGACACCGGCCGTCGAGTGCATCGGCCTCGGTATCGATTTCGGCGGCCTGACGGCTGTCGACGACTTCAATTTCACGCTGGGCCGCACGGAGATCGCGGGCCTCATCGGCCCCAACGGCGCCGGCAAAACGACGGTTTTCAACCTGCTGACGAAGGTCTACCAGCCCACGCGC
>CAYMLM010000081.1:0-11263 GCA_964391385.1 uncultured Papillibacter sp. | reverse complement strand
TGGACGAGCGTCTGGAAGTTTGACACAAACTCGAGTTTCTTGGGCAAAAAACCGATGCCGCGGCATTTGTCCAGCGTATTGGATAAGATTGAAGGCTCCTTGGGGATCGGCACCGTGTAGAAAACCTCCTGGCTGAGCGCTTCCAGCGTCCTCATATTGAATACGAATTCGGACTGCGCAAGCGGGTGGTCTATGGTCATCGCCAGATAGAGCCGGAACCTGGAGATCCGTTTGTACTGTATGTCGGGGATGCCCGTCAGCGAGAAATCCTGGGCAAACACAAGATCGGCTTCCTCGAACTCGATGGCCTGGCGCAGCTCTTTGAAATCGCACAGCGTCTCGAGCATGACGACATCCGGGTATCTGTTCTGATACAGCCGGACAAGACCCTTGAGCCTGTCGAAATCGCCTGCCGCGTCGAAAGAGCTCGGGGCGACGATCCTGAGCGTCTTCACGTATTCCCCCGATATGTTCCGCGCGGCCTTGATCGTCTTATTCATATTGCTGTAGAGCGATTCGAGCGTCGAATAGAGGTATTTCCCCTCGTTGGTCAGCGTCAGGCCCTTGTTGCTCCTGACAAAAAGCTGCATATCGACGCCCTCTTCAAACCGCTGCAGCGTTTTGCTCAAGGCCGACTGGGTAATAAACATTGCCTCCGCGGCTTTGGAGAGATTCAAATGTTTTGAAACGATCAGGAACGCTTCTATCTGCTGAAAAGTGATGTTATACATAATACTCCAGAAATCCTCTGCATCCGTTGCTTTCTTCCGGCCGACGCCGTACCGGTCCCGCATTCCGCCCCCGCGCCACCGTGCGAACCGTCGCTATGACATTACTGTCAATGCGTACGCCGCACTTTTATGGCAATACTGAAGTTTAGCAGCACCGATATTTCCCGGCCCTATTATAACAGATAAACTGTTGAAAAACAACAAAAATGACTCTGTTGACAGAAACAGGGCGGAATTTCGGCGGCACTTGCGCAAATGACACCATTCCTCCGATGTAAGAGCGGTGACGATATTAACATTGGACAGATTCTTTAGCATGTTATATAAATAAACTGTTGGCATGTATCCGTCGTGACTCGACATCCCGGCTAAAGCTCGGTAAAGCATCCCGGCGGCTGCTGCCGTTTCATGCTCCGGTATCGCCGTCCGGGCGAGACGCAGGCCGCGCCGGACAGCGCAGCGGATCATCAATAACGGCATTGTTATTAGGAGGGATTGACACGCAATATCATGATTATGGTTTCAGCGGCAGGGCTGCGATCGTCACCGGATCGGGGACGGGCGTCGGCGCGTCGTGCGCCGTGGAGCTGGCGAAAGGCGGCGCGAAGGTCGCGCTGTTCGGCCGCCGGACAGCTCCGCTTGAAGAAACCCGCGAAGAGTGCCTGAAGTATACGGACGACGTCCTCGTGCTGTCCGTTGACGTCAGCGACGAAACGGCCGTCAAAACGGGCGTCGGAAAAGTGCTCGAACAGTTTGGGAAGGTGGATATTCTGGTCAACAACGCCGGGATCGATTTGCATCATGAACCCGGACAGACATTTTTCGAAGATCTCTTCGACAAGCATACGAAGGAAGAGTTTTTAAGATTCACCGAAATACACGTGCTCGGCCACTACAACATGAATCTCGCCGTCATCCCGTCCATGCGGGAAAACCGCTTCGGCCGGGTCGTCAATGTGACGTCCGTACTGGGCGTCAACGGGGTGTACTGCACGCCCGGATATACCTCGTCGAAAGCGGCGGCAATCATTCAGACGAAGGCCTTTGCCAAGCGCTACGGACGGTATAACATCACGTTCAACTCCGTCGCGCCGGGCATGGTGGACACGCCGATGAAAGTCGACTCGCCGCCCGAGGAATTTGCGGCCGTTGCGGGCAATACGCCGCTCGGCAGGGTGGCGCAGCCGGTCGACATTGCGCGCGTGGTGTTGTTTTTCGCGCAGGAAAACCTGTTCGTCTCGGGACAGAACCTGATCGTCGACGGTGGTTCCACCGTTTGACATACATCTGATGAATCACTTAAATTGAAAGGGGCATTTATAAATGAGATGCAAGGCGGCGCTGGTCCCGAAAATGGGTCTGGACATTATAGTTGAAGAGGTAGAACTGGCCGAGCCGGGGGATTACGACGTCCGGCTGAAGATCATGACGTGCACGATCTGCCACAGCGATATCCACGCTTTGACCGGCGAACACGGCAGGTACGAGGGACCGGGCATGGCCGGTCACGAGATCGCGG
This sequence comes from uncultured Papillibacter sp., assembly GCA_964391385.1. Taxonomy (GTDB): domain Bacteria; phylum Bacillota; class Clostridia; order Oscillospirales; family Oscillospiraceae; genus Sporobacter. The sequence goes on along the minus strand of CAYMLM010000081.1, from coordinate 9,013 downwards.
GGATCGTCGATAAATGCGGCTCGAAGGTCACCTACGTCAAGCCGGGCGACCGGGTGCTGTGCACCGAGGTGCGCCAGGGCTGCGGCCGCTGCGACCAGTGCCTCCACGACCGCCACTGGTACTGCGAAAACGTGCCCTCCACAGGCTCCCAATTCCGTATACCCAGCCCATACACGCGCCTCAACGGCGAGGTCGTCATCCAGACCTGTTCGGGCGCGAGCGGCTTTGCCGAATACACGAATTGTCACGAGTCCATGCTGTGCAAGCTCGACGACGACATCCCGTTCGAGATCGGGTCGGCGCTGGCCTGCGGCTTCATGTCCGGCTTCGGCGCCGTGCTCAACCGGTGCAGGATCAAGCCGGGCGAGAGCTTTGCCGTCACCGGGTGCGGCGGCGTCGGGCTGTCGGGAATTATGGGCGCGCGCATTTCCGGCGCGATTCCGATCATCGCGATCGACACGATGGACAGCAAGCTGGAGGCCGCCGTCAAATTCGGCGCCACCCACACCGTCAATCCCAAAAAATGCGACGTCGTCGCGGAAGTCAAGAAAATCACGAAGGGTTACGGCGTGGACCACTCGCTCGTCGCTGTCGCCGGCAAGGGCATCAAGCGCTCGACGTGGGACCTGACGGCCGGATACGGCCAGATGGTCATCGTCGGACACGAGCTTCCCGAAAACGAAACCATGCCCGATATGAATTATATGGAGTTTCTCACAGGCAAGCGCCTGACGGGCTCCGTCATGGGCGCCGTCACGCCCCGCCGGGATATCCCGATCTATATGGACATGTACCGCCGCGGCATGATCGACATCGACAGCCTCCTGACGCACCGCTTCACCCTCGACCAGATCAAGGAGGCACTCGAGGATTCCATGAAGGGCGCGCTCAAAAACGTCGTCGTTATCGGCGGAGAGGTCTGATTCAGCAAAACTTTAGGAGGAACTACCATTGATCTATTTAACGGATGAGGAAAAGCGGATACTTCAGGGCGAGGACGGGTATGTCCCGCAGAAGTGCATGCAGTATCTTGTTGAAGTCTGCGAGGTATCCGGCGCCGAGCGGCTTGTCGATTTGGACGGGACGGGCGATTTCCACTCGCCGATGACCTCCATGTCGCCGTTTTACGAGTTTTCCATTGAGGAGCTCAAGAAGCTCGTGGAATCCGGCGCGCATTTCAAGATCCCGACCTTCGCCAACAAAGCGCCGTTTTACGCGCAGACGCCCGTACACGGCTGGGAAAACTGCAACATCGGCATCCTGGGCGACAGCAATTGTCTGCATTGCGACCCGAAGTGCCATCAGGAGGCGATGCGGGACGAATGGTACGAGCTGTACAGAAAAATGGGCCTGATGACGTCGCACTCATGCGCCAATTATATGAACACCACGTACCTGCCGACGATGGGGATGCACTGCTCCTGGAACGAAAGCTCCGCCGTCCCCTACTGCAACGCCAACCTCGGCGCGCGCTCCAACATCGACGGCAGCTTCGCGACGTGTTTTTTGGGCAAGGCGGCTTACTATGACATGCACATCACCGAAAACCGTTACGCGACCGTGCTCGTCAAAACGGAGCGCACCATCGCGACAGATGTCGAATGGGATGTCTTCGGCTTTGCCGTCGGCGAGGACGTCGGCGTTCACGTCCCCGTTCTGACCGGGACGTCCAGGCCGACGCTGACGCAGATTATGAAGCTCAATTCCGCGCTGAATACGGGCGGCGCCGTCCGCATGTACCACATCCCCGGCAGCACCCCGGAGGCGCACTCGGTGGAAATGGCGCTCGGCGGCAAAACGCCGAAACGCGAGACGATGATCGGCGAGGCCGAACTTAAAAAGGCTTACGAGACTCTCAATTTCCATACCTCGGACGACGTCGACCTCGTCTACCTGGGATGTCCGCACCTCACCGCTGTCGACCTGATGCTCCTGTCCCGCAAGCTGGAAGGCAAAAAATGCAAAGTGCCGCTTTGGATCATGACCGCCCCCTGGATCTACGACATCGCCAAAAACCAGGGATATCTCAAGGTATTTGAGGCCGCGGGCGCACATGTGATGACCGGGACATGTCTGGCCGCGATCGGCGGCGTACCGGCCGGCGTGCGGAACCTCGCTGTCGATTCGGCCAAACAGTCGTACTACATCACCGGCCGCTACCCGGACGACGACAACAGGCTGCAGGTCTGCTACGGCACTCAGGATAACTGCATTGACGCCGCGCTGACCGGCAAGTGGCACGGGGAATGGAGATAAGGCATGAAGAAGATCAGGATCTACGGCAGGAAAGAGTTCGGCGGCCGCGTGGAAGCGGAGGCGCTTGTTTCGCCCAAGCCGCTCGAGGGCTTTGCCAACTGCAATCCGCAGAAGGGTTATACGACGGAGCGGAACCATCCGCTGTTTAAGGTGCCGTATACCGGCAAAGTGCTCGTCTATCCGTCGCCCAGAGGTTCGGGCGGATTTCTGAGCTACGGCGTCGGTCCCCTGAAACCCGCGGCGTTCATACATACCGAAACGTGCCCGCTGGCCGTCGGCTGCGCTATGGTCGCGCACATTCCTTCCATGACGGATTTCGAACGCGACCCGATGGAAGTCATCGAGACGGGCGACATGGTGCTTGTCAACGCGGACGAAGGTTATATCGAGATCACGAAGAAAGATTGACCCGGCACGGTTTGATCAGCCAGAAAACCCATATGGCCGGAAAAAGTACGCGAGGAGTAGCAAATGTCGGAATCTTGTTATGACGTCATAAAAATAGACGAAAACAGCTGGCGGATTGAAGATAACGTCGTGCGCGTCTTTCTGTTCGCCGGCACGCAGCGCGCGCTGCTGGTCGACACGGGTTTCGGGACCGGCAATTTAAAGCAGGTCGTCGAAAGTCTGACCGACAAGCCCGTTATGCTGGTGAACACGCATGCCGACGACGATCATACGGGCTGTAACGCGCTGTTTGACGAAGCTTATATGCATCCGTCCGAAATGGCTTTCTACTTCGAGAAAGCTCCCTCGGACGCGCCGGTCAGGCCCTTGTGGGAAGGCGATGTCATTGATTTGGGCGGCAGGCGCTTCGAAGTCATCCTGATCCCGGGACACACGCCCGGCAGCATCGCCCTGCTGGACCGGGAGAACGCTCTGCTTGTCTCCGGCGACAGCGTATCGGAGACGCCTGTCTTCATGTTCGGCAATATCCGTAACATCCACGCGTATATCGCCAGCATGAGCAAGCTCAAGACGCTCAGCGGCTGCTTCGGGACGGTCTACCCCTCACACGGGCCGTTCCCCCTTTCCGCGGAGATCATCGGCGAGCTGCTCGAAGGCGCGACGCGCGTCGCGGGCGGCGGCGTAGCGCCGCAGGAACCCCCGTTTGAAATGCCCGCAAAAATGTACGTGTCGGGTCGGGCGGCTTTCTTCTGGGAAAAGAAGGCGTGAGCGCGCCGATACTTTATTGATTATCACAGCAGATAACGAAGGAGAAAACAAGCATGGCGAAATCCAAACTGACGCCGAAGGAAAACTTCCTGCGGCTAACGCGCGGAGAAATTCCCGAGAATGTACCTATTTTTACGATGGGCTTTCCCGGTCCGGAGGTGCCGGTCATCCTGGTCGGCCCGTCCCTCTTCAACGAGACGCATATTCCGGCGGCGCCGGCCGGCCGGTACAAGGACATTTGGGGCGTCGACTATATCGCAAACGAGGAAACGAACTTTGCGTGCATTCCGGAGCCGAATCATTTCATTCTGGAAGATATCACAAAATGGCACGAGGTCATCAAAAAGCCCGAACTGCCCGACAGCATTGACTGGGAGAAGCTGGCCAAAGCCGATCTTGAGGCGTCCGGTATAGACCGGACGAAACAGGCCGCGATGGGCGTCATAGGCCTGATGCCGTTTCAGCAGGCCATCGCCTTTCTGGGTTTCAACAACGGACTTATGGCGATCTACGAGGAACCGGATGCCTTTGAGGAACTCATCAACTTCATGGTCGACGCATATATGCCCGTCGTCCAGGCAACGGTCGATTATTACGATGTTGATATGCTGTATCTGCTGGACGATACGGCCTCCGGCTTCAGTCCCTTTATCTCCCCCGACACATACCGGAACGTGCTCAAGCCCGCCTACGCGCGGCTGACAAAGCCGGCCGTCGACAGAGGCATCCCGATTCACTTCCACAATTGCGGAAAGTGCGAGGAATTCGTCGGCGATATGCTTGAAATCGGCGTCAGGAGCTGGGATCCCGCCCAGGCGATGAACGACCTCGTCGCCGTCAAGGCAAAGTACGGGCGGCAAATCGCAATTGTCGGCGGCTATAACTGGGTCCCCCCCGTGACGTATCCCGACGTCAGCGAGGAAGACGTGCGGCAGTCGGTCAGAGACTGCATCGACAAGTACGCGCCCGGAGGCGCCTATGCCTTCTTCGGCGCGGCCCTCGGCCGGTACGGCGACACAACCGTCGTGAAGGTCAACGAATGGATTGCGGACGAAGCCTATAACTATGGCCGGGATTATTATCTGAAATAAACAACAAAAAGTTAGCAATATTTAACATTGCGCCTGCGCAAGGAAAAGCTCAACTCGATAAAACAGACGCTCAGCGTCGTTTTAATAACAAAAGCAAGGAGATCCCAATGAAAAAAGTACTCTCGATTCTAATGGCACTACTGATGGTATTTGCGCTCTTCGCGTGTAACAAGCCCGCCGCGCCTGAGAACAGTACCGACCCCAGCGCGCCGGCCGAAACCAGCGCCGCTCCCAATTCACCGGACGAAACCGACATTGCTCCCGGCACCGAAGAAAGCGCTGCGCCCGAAGAGATGGTCGACATCACCAAGAATGCCGATGAGATCGGCTTCTTCGAAAGCGGCGTTGACCCGCAATCCAGAGATACGTACCAGATTGTGCACATGTATCCGTATACTCTGCTGCTTTACGAACTCATGACACAATGCTTCCAGCATTTCGGTGAAGCGCTCAATTGCGAGGTCACCCCGTCAACCTCAGAATTCGACATGGATGTATTTATTCAGAACATTGAGATATTCGCGTCGCAGGGCAACACGGACGGCATTATCGTCGTCATCCACGCGGACGCGGCAGACCGCATCAACGAGGTTCTTCTGGAATCAGGTATCCCCTATGTCGGATGGTGTAACTCTTATCGGGACGCTTCCGGAAGCGAGCTCATCCCCAGCGTAGGCCTGGAGCAGTACGGAGCCTCCGCTACGACCGTTCAGTGGCTGTACGACAATTACAAGACCTACTGGGGCGATATCGATACGTCAAAAATCGCCCTGCTGAACGCCAATGTGTCATCCAACGTAGACCTCAACGAGCGTGCGGTAGCGGCCGCTGAGACCTTCAACGAGCTCATCCCCAACAACGCCGGTGTATTCGAAATCGACATGGTAGCTGATTTCACGCAGGAGACGGCTTATAATTATTCTTCTGCGACATTCTCGGCCAATCCCGACATTGAGTACTGGTTCTCCACAAACTGTGTTGAGATGTATTCACAGGGCGTCGCGCGCGCCGTTGAGCAGCTGAAGCTCGAGGACAAGGTTCTTATTACCGACGTCGGAAGCGATATCCTGTGCTCCGAGTGGGAAACCGGTTATGACGGGTGCTGGGTATCATGCCTGGCCATCTCCAACTATCTGTATGCCGCCCCAGCAATCTGCGCTGTCGTCGCTCTGATCGACGGCACGGCAACCTGGGATACCCTGTGGACCGACAAGAGGGCTCCCGGCGACTTGTACACGTTCTACGGGGCCGAGAGCACGATGATTACGAAGGATACGTATAAGGATTACTTCAATACGTATGCCGAATTGGCCGGCGATGCGCTGCCTTATCCCGGCTGATAAACCCTCAACAGCAATCCCCCGCCTCAGAAAGAGGCGGGGGATATTGCAAGCAATGTCATTTCTTTTGGTCGCACAAGCATATCCATCCTCGGCGGTTCTCTCCTAAAACCGTTATTTTGTCGCGGCAGCTCTCCGGCATTTCAGCGATAAAGGGGTTCGGGCACCCTCATAAACGGTCTAATGGAAAAGCTTCCTTGCATACCATAATACGGACATCGATATTTTCCGGTACACGAAAAAAGAATCGAGAGTATTTTAGAAGAATCAGCGAAAAGCGGACCCTGAATACAAGAAAAGAAAATTCAAGGAGGAACACAATGAAAAAGCTATTCTCAGTCCTGCTGGCACTTCTCATGGTATTCGCACTTTTCGCATGCAACAAGCCCGCTGCGGAAGAAGACAGCGCCGCCCCCAGCGCACCGGCCGAAACCAGTACCGCCCCCAGCGCGCCGGCCGAGACCAGTACCGCCCCCAGCGCCGAAGAAAGTACAGCCCCGGAAATGGTTGACATCACAAAGAACGCGGACGAGGTCGGCTTCTTTGAAAGCGGTGTCGACCCACAGTCCAGAGATACTTACGAAATCGTCCATATGTACCCGTTCACCCTGTTGCTGTACGAACTGATGACGCAATGCTTCGAGCTGTATGCCGAACGGCTCAACTGCCATATCACGCCGTCGACGAGCGAGGCCGACTACGACAAGTTCATCCAGAATATCGAGATTTTTGCCGCGGAGGGCAATACGGACGGGTTCATCGTCGTTATCGACGCGGATACAGCCGTACGTATTAAGGAAGTGCTGGACGAGTCTGGCATCGCCTATGTTGCCTGGTGCAACTCCGTCAGAGATGAAAACGGCAGCGAGATCGTCCCCTGTGTCGGTTTGGCTCAGTACGAAGCCTCGCAGACGACGCTTCAGTGGCTGTATGACAACTGCAAGACCTACTGGGGCGACGACGTCGATTATTCCAAGATCGCGCTGATGAACACGAACTCCTCCTCGAACGTGGACCTCAATGACCGCGCCGTCGGCGCTACGGACAAATTTAATGAGCTCATCCCCAATAACGCCGGCGTTTTCGAATTAGACATGGTGAACGATTTTACTCAGGATGCGGCTTATAACAAGGCTGCCGCGACGTTCTCTGCCAATCCCGATATCGAGTATTGGTTCGTCACAAACTGCGTCGAGATGTATTCGCAGGGCGTCGCGCGCGCCGTCGAGCAGCTGAAGATCGAAGACAAGGTCCTCATCACGGACGTCGGCAGCGATATCCTTTGCTCCGAGTGGGAAACCGGCTATAACGGAAGCTGGGTGTCCTGCCTGGCCATCTCCAACTACCTTTATGCCGCGCCGGCAATTTGCGGTGTTATCGCCCTGATCGACGGCACGGCAACCTGGGATACCCTATGGACCGATTTGAGAGCTCCCGGCGACCAGTACACGTTCTACGGGGCCGCGAGTACGATGATTACGAAGGACACCTACAAGGATTACTTCAATAAGTACGCCGAAATGGCCGATGCCCCGCTGCCCTATCCCGGCTGACACGCTCTGACATGATCCGATATAAGCCCCCGCCTATGAAAAGCGGGGGCTTATTGCCGTCTAAACGGGTTGACAACCGCCAGCATAATTCAGTTGGGTATGATATCTGTGTAAGACCAATGACAGTAATAACGTTTTACACCGTTTTCTATCCGACTTATAATGGACATAATTCGTATTGGTATCCGTTTGCGCGGCCGCACAAAGGTCATTTCTTTGCCGCTCAACACGGATGCTTCGGCTTTACCGGCACGTCAGAGTAAATTCCGCAGCCGGGAAATCTTACATCCGGGCGGCGTTGTTTAATGAGGAGGAGAAAGATCATGAAAAAATTCATTTCCGTTTTACTCGCACTTCTGATGCTTTTCGCGCTCTTTGCATGCAATGGCACGAAAAACAACGATTCATCCGGCAGTCCTTCGGAGGAACCGTCCCAGGCTCCCGCTTCAGCCGCGCCGTCGCAGGCCGACGCGACCGACTCTACCGATCCGGCCACAGCCCCGACTATGGAGGACGTGTCCGCAAACGAGAATTCGGTCGGCTTCTTCGACAGCGGCGTTGACCCGCAGTCAAGGGACACGTATCATATCGTCTTTGCCTACACAATGTCGATGCTTCTGTATGAAGAGCTTTATCAGGCCATGGTCGATCTGTCCGACAAGCTCAACGTCAAAATTACAAAGACGACGGGCGAGCTCGACGCGGACAAGTACATCACAAACATCGAAACGATGGCGTCACAGGGCGTTGACGGCTTCATTGCCGAAATCGACCAGGCTGTTTCCGACCGCATCAACGAGGTCTATCAGGAGCTGGGCGTTCCCTATGTGACCATGATCTCCGCTGTGTATCAGGACGGCAAACCGCTCGCCCCCTGCGTGCTTCTGGACGGATATCAAACCGGCGCCACGACGGTTCAGTGGCTCTACGATAACTACAAAAACTACTGGGGCGATATCGACACCTCGAAAATTGCGCTGCTCGACTACACGTTCTCCGTGATTCCGGACCTTGCGTTGAGATCGGAAGGTGCGATCGACAAATTCAAGGAGCTCTTCCCCGACAATACACAGTTCTTCACGGCGGACGCCGCTGTTACGAGCAAGGTCGATCCCGAAACGGCATACAACGAAACTGCGCCGATTTTCACCGCGCATCCGGAAGTGGAATACTGGTGGGTAGCCTGCTCCATCGAGACATTTGCCCAGGGTACGGCCCGCGCCGTTGAGAGTCTCGACATGGAAGACCGCGTCCTCATCGTCGACGTCGGCAGCGACGTGCTCTGCTCCGAGTGGGACAGCGGCTATGACGGCAGCTGGGTTTCGTGTCTGGCCATCTCCAATTACCTCTATGTGACGCCGACCATGTGCGCGCTTGTGGCCATGCTCGACGGCACGGCAACCTGGGATACCCTTTGGACAAGCAAAAGAGCTCCCGGCCATGACTACACGCTCTATTACGTCGGAAACGAAATGGTCACCAAGGATACCTACAAGTCATACTTCCAAAACATCAAGGATGAGCTCGGTATCAGTTAAAAGACTTACCGGTCTGACTGCAGCCGAACCAAGCCAAAAGAATAAGCCTTAATAGGAAA
>CAYMLM010000080.1:5182-11488 GCA_964391385.1 uncultured Papillibacter sp. | reverse complement strand
GATAATGAGCGGTGACTGGAGTTCAGACGTGTGCTCTTCCGATCTGGTGAAAAGCTGGAGTTTGAATTTGATGAGGACGACAGCTCGGAAGACGAGACGGACAAGGCCTGAGAGCAAGTTAAACACCCGGCGGCATCTGAACGACTGACTGGATAACGGCCCACGGCATATCACCGGATATGCCGTGGGCCGCTGCATATGCGTGGCTGCGCAGCGGAAAAACCGCAAGAAGCATATTTAGGCGAAATATTGACAATATATCGCACAAATAGTACATTAAGTATAAGAAATAGACAATTAGCCGCGTCACCGGGAGATTTCCGCGAAAATACAGAGATTGGGGAACCGAAAGTGAGTGACAATAAAGAAAAAAAGACCGTGCTGCCGCCTCTTCTGCTGTCGGATATCCTTCTGATTTCCTGCTGTGCCGCGTCGGCGGCGCTTTTTGCGGTCGCGCTTGCCGCACCCCTCAGGGAGTGGGTGAAAACATTCATATTTACGGCGTGTATCGTCCTCGCATTGTATGACCTGCTGTTTGACGCTGTGATAAAGCTCTGGAAGGAACAGACATTCGACCCCAATCTGCCGGCCATTGTGGCAGCCTTCGGGACGGTCATCATCGGCTGGGGCGAGTCGGGCGCGGCCGCCGCCTTGATTTTAAGGGTTGGCTCGGTTTTAAACAGACTGTTCGCGGAACGGTCCGTCATCACGGCCGAAAGCATGCTGGATATCAGGCCGGAGGTCGTCAATGCCGTCAAGAGCGGCGCCGTTGTGAAAATGTCGGCGGGGAAAATCGAGGTTGGAGACGTCATCTCCGTCGCCCCCGGCGAATACATCGGATTTGACGGCATCGTCTCGGGCGGCGAATCCATGCTGGACGCCTCGGTGATGACCGGCCAAAGCGAGCCGCGCGCAGTCTCGAGCGGCAGCCGTGTGATATCGGGCAGCCTCAATCTCACAGGGGTTTTGAATATCCGCGTGACGTCCGATTTTGACGAATCGCCGGTCTCGCGGGCCGTGAGGGACATAAACGACGACGAGAGCAGGCCGGCGCTTCCGGAAAAAACGGCCGCTTGGCTGTCGAAAATGTTTCTGCCGGCCGCCGGCGCCGTCGCGTTCATCGTCGGCATTCTCGTCCCGCTCTTCGGGGGGCTGAACTTTGTGCCGTGGCTCGGACGGGCGTTCGGCATACTTTTTATTTCAAGCCTTGGCGCGCAGGCGGTATCGATCCGCTTGACGTATTACAACAGCATCGCCGGCGCGTTCAAAAAGGGTATACTTTTCAAGGGCGCAGACGCCGTGGACACCGTCGCGCATGCGACGTCCGTCGTCTTTGATATGACGTCCGTCCTGACGACCGGCCGTTTCAAGGTCACTGATGTTCAGGCCAACGGCGTTTCTCCGGAACGCCTGCTGCTGCTGGCCGCGTACGCCGCCGCAAACGCCGATACGCCCCTCATGCGCGCCGTCGCGGCCGAAGCCGGCATCGACGTGGACTATACAAAAATAACGGCTTTCAGGGACTCCCCCCTGGGGGGGTATGAGGTTGACGTGGGGAACGTAACCGTGTCTGTCGGCAGCGAGGCCTTTATGGAGGAGATGGGGATCACACCGGATATTTCGCAGGCTGAGGCGGCTGCCGTCTATGTGGCTGTAAACGGCAGGTACACGGGACGTATCCTGCTCAGCGACACGATCCGCTCCGATTCCAAAAAAGCCGTGCGGCAGCTGCAGTCGGCCGGGGTTGACAGGATCGCCATGTTCATGGGAGACAACAAGGCCGCCGCGGGCGAGGTAGCCACGCAGATCGGTATCCGAGAGCTGTACACCGAGACCCGGCCCGAAGAAAAAATCGCGCGGCTGAGCGGGCTGCGCGACATGCAGCTGAAAGGGGACAAGCTCGTTTTCATCGGCAGCGCCGGCAACGATCCCGCCGTCCTGAGGCAAGCCGATGCCGGCGCCATCATGGGCGGGCTTGGTCCGGTTGCCGCCGAAGAAGCCGCCGATCTCATCATTATGACCGACGCACCATCCAAGGTCGCCGAAGCCGTGGAGCTGGCCCGGCGTACGGACAGGCTCGTCCGGCAGAATATCCCGGTGCTGCTCGCCGTTAAAGGCGTGGTGCTGCTCCTGCTCCTCCTTGGCATTTTCCCGGTCTGGGCCGGCGTGCTGGCCGATACCGCCGCGACCCTCGCGGCTATTCTCAACGCTATGCGCGCGTTCGGCATGACAAGGCAGGAGATCCAGAACGCCCTGCCGCAGAAAACAGTGGATTTCGTTGAAGCCTGAAATATGACGCCAGCGGCGGACAGGCTTCTATGAGAACAATTGAGACGGACTGTTAAGACCGTCTCAATAGGTAACACGTTATCTCTCGTTTGCGTTCTTCTTCTGATTCTGCTGGTTCTGATTCTGCTGGTTCTGGTTCTGATTCTGATTCTGCTGGTTTCTGTTCTGCTGGTTCTGGCTGTTGTCCTGTTTTTGATTTTTTCCCTTAGAGGACACCTCAGACACCTCCTTTTAGCATGCTAAAAGTATTTTGCACACGGTTTGACCGGAATATACCAAAAAGCCCTGCAAAATGTAAAAAATCGGACGATTGAAGAGCTGTCGGCGGCGAAGCCGGCATCTTGTAACTCAGGAGAAAAAGTGTTAAAATCATCTGCGAGGGTTTAAACGGGAGGTTGGCGTGGCAGATTCGCGCCGACCTTGAAAAGGTCCCATTTTCTCGCCGCTGAAGCGTCGGCAGAATGTGATGGACAAAAGCCTCCCAGGCGCGGGAGGATTTCATAACTATGTGTGCCGGAGCGCATTTTAAAACGCGCTTTGCGCATGGGAGGTTTATATGTCAGGACATTCGAAGTGGCACAATATTCAGAAGACGAAAGGCGCGGCCGACGCCAAGAGAGCGCAGGCCTTCACAAAGATCGCGCGGGAGATGATCGTTGCCGTCAAGGAAGGCGGCAGCGGCGACCCGAATAACAACAGCCGCCTGGCGGCAGTCATTGCAAAGGCCAAAGCGGCGAACATGCCCAACGACAATATCAAGCGGACGATCGATAAAGCCCTCGGCAGCGGAAATGCCGAGAATTATGAAAGCGTCACCTACGAGGGTTACGGTCCCGCGGGCGTGGCGATCATTGTCGACGCGATGACGGACAACCGCAACCGCACGGCTTCCGAGGTCCGCCACAAATTCGACAAATACGGCGGGAATCTGGGCGCGACGGGCTGCGTCTCATGGTCCTTCGACCGCAAGGGCGTTATCGTCATCGACAACGAGGACGGTGACCTGGACGAGGATACCGTCCTGTCCGACGCGCTCGAGGCGGGCGCGCAGGACCTCGTGACGCAGGAGAGCGTCTACGAGGTGTACACGACGCCCGAGGATTTCAGCGCCGTCAACGACGCGCTGGATGCCAAGGGGTATAAGTTCCTGTCGGCGCAGACGGAGATGGTCCCGCAGAACTACGTCAAACTCACCGACCCCGAGGACGTCAGGAACCTGGAAAAAATGCTCGAGCTGCTCGAGGAGTCCGACGACGTCCAGAATGTCTGGCACAACTGGGACCAGGAATAAAAGCGTGTCATCGCATGGGCTCTATACATGCGTTTTGAACTGTATCATAAAAGCCCCTCCGATATGTATTGGATACATGCCGGAGGGGCTTTCACTGCGTTCAGAGCAATCAGCACAGCTTTCTGATCCAGTTCGTCCGCACTGTTCGGGATTTGTCTTATCTACTGCTGCCTAACCGGCTTCGCACAATGCGGCCTTCCTTCATAACAAGCATGACGTTCCTGGTATGGGAGATATCGTCAAGCGGATTGCCGTCGACGGCGATGAGGTCGGCAAGCTTCCCGGGCTCGATCGTGCCGAAATCAAAGCTCCCGACAAGCTCCGCGCCGTTTCGCGTCGCGGCGACAAGCGCGTCCATCGGAGGAATGCCGGTCCCGGCGAGCAGTTCGATTTCCAAATGCGCGGCCAGACCTGGCGGGATATTCGGGGTGCCGCTGTCCGTGCCGACGGCGATTTTGACGCCGGCGTCAAACAGTGATTTGACGGCGGCCGCCGTGAGGTCCAGCGCTTTTTGACTCAGGCCGCAGCCGGCGCCCGAAATCAGCGTCGGGACGAGGAAAGCACCGTTATTCAAAAAGGCGCCGGCCAAACCCTCCGGCAGGGGCTCGCCGTCGTGGCCGGCACAGATCAGATGCTCGATGGAATCGGCTCCGGCGCTCAGCGCCTGCATGGCAAACGACGGCTGCTGACAATGCACCATGACCTTTAGGCCGAACTCATGGGCCTGCTCAACGACGGCCGTCAGCACGCTGTCATCCAGCTTGGGGCTTTTGTGTGACGGCTCCATGTAATTGTCATCGGCCAGAAAGCATTTGATGTGGTTGACGCCGGCCTCGGCCTGACGGCAGACCTCCCGTTTTGCCGCTTCCGGAGAAAGCGGCGACGTGACGGCATTGGAGAGGATGCCGGGGTCCGACCGCCAGACGGTATACGCCGGGTGGCCGCCGACCGGCTGAAACGCCTTGCCCGGCGCCCAGACCCGCGGGCCCTCCAGCTCGCCGCGGCTGATCGCATCCCGCAGGGAGAGCGCGTCTTCCTCGAAATCTCCGGCGCCGCGGGCATTCGTGATCCCGTAATCGAGCAGCTTCCGCCGCATATCGGCATACCGGTCCGTGGCGCTGCCGCCCAGGAGCGGATGCGACGCGAAGTCCTCCGGGCCGCCGAAGTGTATGTGCGCCTCGGTGATCCCCGGCATCAGCGTCCGGCCGCGCAGATCGATGATCTCGGCAGACGCCGGCGCCGGTATGTCCCTGCCGGCCGCCAGGATGCGCGCGCCCTCGGTAAGCACGGTCGCGCTTGCTGCAGGAGCACGCCCGGTGCCGTCTATTAAAAAAGCGTTGATGAGAGCTATCATATAAACCTCCGTCCGCTATTCAGCTGCCAGCTGGCGGATAGCAAGAATCTATGTCTTTTTCCGGTCCAGGTAACACCCGAACCACTCGGCCGGTTTCAGTTCCTTCGGAGCCTCCCTGTCAAAAACGACGAAGGAGGAATGCCGGCCGCAGGCGTAACAGGAGGTGCAGCTGGCCGGGGAGAGGTCTCCGTCAAGCCATCTGTTCACAAGGGCCGGCTCGCGGATAAACGGCTTGCTCATGGAAATGCCCTGAATGTCGCTTTCGTTGAGGCATCTGTCCATAACGGACGGGGAACGCCAGCCTAAAACGGCGTACACGGGTATGAAGACATGTCGCGAGATCTCGGCGGTCGCGCGGTAAAACGGCGGATCGTCCGGCAAAACGGCCGCCGGTATAAATTTGTCGTACCGTTCTTCCGAGGCTGAGAGGCCCGCGCTGATCTCCGCGAAATCAAGGCCGCGCGCGCCCAGCGTGTTGATCAGCCAGACGGCGTCGTCGAGCGAAACGGATGGGTCGGTAAAATCGGAGCAGTGCGTCTTGATGCCGATGATAAAGCCGTCGCCCGTTTCCTCGCGGACGGCGTCATAGACCTCCAGAATGAATCGGGCCCTTTTTTCCCGGCTGCCGCCGTATTCGTCCGTCCGCCTGTTTGTATAGGGGCTGAAAAAGGTGCTCAGCAGATAACCGTGGGCGTTGTGAAGCTGGACCCCGTGCGCGCCCGCAAGCTTTGCCTGTCGCGCTGCGCGCCTGAAATCCTGCGTAATTGCTTTTATTTCGGCGACTGTGATCTCCCTGGCCTCTACGCCCGGCGCGGGCCTTGCCGGTGAGGGCGCCAGGAGCGGATTTGGCAAACCTCTTGATTTATAGCCGCTGTGCGTGAGCTGTACGCAGAAGACCGCGCCGCTTTTCCGCATGGCGTCACAGATCGGCCTGAGCCTTTCGGCGTAGTCGTCATGATAAGCGACCGCGACGCCGGGGAGAAAAAGTCCGCTCGGCGAGACCTCCGTCATCCCGCTGACGATCAGCCCGGCCCCGCCCTCCGCCAGCTGCGTATAGACGTCGACAATCTTACTGTTGATGTCGCCGCCCGTGCACAGCCCTTCTTCCGTCGCGCTGCGGCAGATGCGATTTTTTGTAACGGCTTTCCCGTTGAGATCGACGGGATCAAAGATGCTTTTCAATGCGCGTCCTCTCTCATTCGTAATGACTCTTTTTTATTCCGTAAATAAAAGTATAGTAAACGTCCCGTATTGTCAAATATCACGGCTTAACCGTCGGGGGGGCCCCCAAAAACCGGGCCCCCCGGGCCGGTTGATAAAATCTAAGCGGGGCTCAACCCTACAACGGAAAAAGGGGGCGGTGCGTGTGGTA
>CAYMLM010000080.1:4404-5172 GCA_964391385.1 uncultured Papillibacter sp. | reverse complement strand
TGACTGGAGTTCAGACGTGTGCTCTTCCGATCTTAACCGTCGGGCGTCCCGCAAAAAGCGGGACGCCCGGTGCCGTTTCATATCTGCTCAGCGGGAATCAGCCTTCCACGTTAAACGGGGCGCGTTCCTTGAGATCGGTTAAAAACTGCGTGTAGTTGTCGACGGTCAGCATGGCGTTGTCGACGATGACGTTTGCGTATGTTTCTCCGTCCGCCTTATATTCCGGCCAGATTGTTTCGGGCGTGGCCAGGCCGTCGATTATGGCGATGACGCCGAGCATGATCGGCTCCGTGAAAAACTCCATCGGGCACGTCAGCGCGCCGACCCAGCAGCCGTCATAACCCGCGTCCCATTGGCTGAACAGCGTGTTGCCGTCCTGACTGATGACAAGGGCGGTCTCATTCGTCTTGCCGGCCGTCTCCACCGCGCTGGCCGCGCCGGCGCCGAAAGGCTCGCAGCAGGTCGAGATAAGCCAATAACGGATATCCGCGTGGCTCGAAATGGTGGTGGACACGAGGTTGTACGCCACCTCGGCCTCCCAGTTCTGGCCGGAGGCGTCCGCGGAGAAATAGTTGTCCATGTTGAAATCCGTCGAGGACAGATAGTCGATGACGCCGTCTTCAACCTGCTGCAGATTCGGAACGACGGAATAACCGCAGTGGATGTAGCCGATGTCGTTCACGTCGTAATCGCCGGTGAAGTAATCCTTGTAATGCGTATAGAGCCATTCCGCCTGAGATCGGAAGAGCGTCGTGTAGGGAAAGAGTG
>CAYMLM010000080.1:0-4394 GCA_964391385.1 uncultured Papillibacter sp. | reverse complement strand
CGATCTATAGAGCCATTCCGCCTGCGTGCGGCCGCTTGCCGTGCTGTCCATTGTGACGCCGACCCACAGCATGCTCCCGTCGGGATTTCTCAGCGCCGAGGTTGCCGTTGTCCAGGCCGTTATGCCAAGCTCGTTTGTCAGTTCAACCGTGCGGTCGCCCGTTGACGGGTCGCCGTCCAGGATAAACCCGTCGACGCCCTGACCGGCGTATGTCTCAACGAAATTATAGAACTTGTCCATGTCCTCGGCGTCGACCGTCGAATAATCCACGTTGGTCACGGATGCCCAGCCTTTGAAATTGCTGCTCATCAGCGCGCCGAAGGATCCGCACTGATAGGTGATATAGACGATCTTGTAGGGGTCTCTGTTGTAGTAATCGCCGTCCGCGTCATACCATCCGATTTTCGTATAGCCCGGGGTGTACGCAGGCTCTGACGGCGCTTCGGGGGAGGCGGCGGGAGGGCTTGATTCGGCGGGCGCCGAACTCTCCGGGGGGGCGGCAGAGCCGGCCGAACCCGAGTCGGACGTTTTGCAGGCAAACAGAGTTAGCGCCAAGCTGATCAAAAGGAAAAGCGCAAGGATTTTTTTCATTTTCAGCCTCCATGTATGTTAGTTCTGAGTGCAGTTTTGCCAATACACTTATGTTAGCATAGATGCCCCAAATCCGGTAATTCAAAAAATTTTGAGCTAGATAAAGAAAAATTATAATAGCAATCTGAGGCTGAAACTGAACAGCTGTCCGTCCGCAAACGGCCGAAACCGGTTGTTTCGTTCTGCGGCATGCTTTGAAAGCGGCGTCGCCGCCGTTTGTGAAAAGGGACTCAAAATAATGATTATCTGCTTATAAACAAGCGTTATTGGACAAAAAGCGTCGGTTAACTATATTTTATAGAAGCCAAATATTACATAATGGGAGGAAATGATGAAAAAAATATCGGCGGTCGTAATGACACTACTCGTTGTTTTATCTTTGTTCGCATGTGCCGGCAGCGGCACCGGAGGCGCGTCGCAGCCTTCTGAATCGTCTTCCGGCACATCCGGAGCGGTAAGCCAGACGCCCGGCACGGGCACGCAGACACAGGCTCCCGACACGTCGTCGGAGGCAATCGAACCCGGATACTACGATCCGGACCTGGACGTCAACGCGAGAGATCCCTACAAGGTCGTTTACATGAGAACGTCCAACAGCGAAATGGCTCAGAGCTTCAGCGACTCGCTCAAGCTCTGGAGCGAGCGGCTGAACATTTCATATTCGGATTACTCGGCAAACAGCGATATCGACGCTTTTATGGTAACGCTGGAGACTCTGAGCGATCAGGGGACGGACGGCTTCATTCTTGACGTCTACGACGATCAGGCCGGCGCCCGCGCGATTGAAATCTGCGGCGAGAAAAATATCGTCTGGATGACCGCCATCAACGGTCTCTACGACGAAAACGGGAGACTGGCGCATCCCGCTGTAGGATTTGACAATGTGACGTATGGCGAACAGATGGCGCAGTGGCTGCTGGAGTATGCCGAGACAACCTGGGAAGGCTTTGATATCTCGAAAGCCGGGTTTATCGCGCCGACCAATTCAAGCGTTTCGCAGATCAGCGACCGCATGGTCGGCTCACGGGAGCTGTGGAACGAGGCTTACCCGGAGCTGAGCGACCGCTTTTTCGTCTGCGACGGCGTGTCGGGCGATTTCAGCTCCAACACCGCGTATGACCTGGTGGCGGCGACAATGTCGGCAAACCCGGAAATTGAGTATTGGCTGATCGCCTCCTCCATCGATGCCTACGCGGAAGGGGCCGCGCGCGCGGCCGAGCAGACCGGCAAGGACGCTCAGACCGTCATCATCGCCGTCGGAGGCCAGAGCCTGATCAACGACTGGGATGCCGGCTACGAGGGCTGCTGGAGAGCCGCTTTGTATACTGCGCAGCCGCTTTATACCGAGTGCGTTATCAACGGCCTGCTGGCGCAGCTGGACGGCAGGGCGGCGGCCGAGCAGCTTTGGCCCGAGTGGAAGGGCGAGGGCGAGACATACGCGCAGCTTCTGATCCCAAGCCAGGTGCTGCTCAAGGACAATTATCGGGAATATCTCGAATGGGTCGACGCTTATACGGGAATGAACATCTCGGATTATGAATACAACGGGACGGAGTTTTCCGCGAAAGGAACGCCGCCGTCCCAAAGCTGAAAACCCGAGGCGCCGGCTCGGCTCAGACGGCCTGTGAAAACCGGCAATGACACCCTGACAGCCCGGCGCGGCACGCGGCCGCGCCGGAGCTGTCAGTGCTGTCGTTTTCAGGTTTTATTTATCAGATTATTTGTTTTTTGTATAAGAGGCGGTCTGGACTTGGCGTCCGCGTTTCCTGTATGATGAGACTATCCGTCGGCCGGATTCCGGCCCGGGATTACGTACCTGCAAGGAGTCAGTTATGAATTGTCATTACTTGTTTGCGCCCCTCCGCGTCGGCGGCTGTGAGATACCCAACCGGCTGACCGTCACGGCAATGGCCACAAATTTCTGTACCGACGACGGCATGGCCACCGAAAAGTATATCCGATACCACGAGGAACGGGCCAAGGGCGGCTGGGGTCTCATCATCACCGAAAACTATGCCGTAAATGAGCACGCGATGGCTTTTCGGTGTATCGGCGGCATGTGGAAGGACGAGCAGATCGACAGCCACCGCCGTCTGACAAAGCGCGTGCACCTGTATCAGACGAAAATATTCTGCCAGATTTACCATGCCGGGCGTCAGACGTTTTCTCTTGTCAACGGGGGCGTGCAGCCCGTCGCGCCGTCCCCGATCGCCTGCCCGGTCAACCGCGAGATGCCGCGCGAGCTGACAAAGGAAGAGATACGCGGGCTCGTAAAGGATTTTGCCGCCGCGGCCCGCCGCGTCAGACAGTCGGGCTTCGACGGCCTTGAGCTGCACGCGGGAAACGGATACCTGATATCCGGCTTCATGTCCTTCTATGAAAACAGGCGGACGGATGAGTACGGCGGGTGCTTTGTGAACAGAATGCGGTTTCTCCGTGAAATCTACGAGGCGATCCGCGCCGAGGTCGGGCCGGACTTTCCGATATCGGTCCGTTTTTCGGCCGACGAGCACGAGCTGGGCGGCAGGGACCTCGCGGAAGCCTGTATGGTCGCAAGATATCTGGAGGAGCTGGGCGTCAATCTGATCAACTGCTCGAACGGCGTGTATGGGTCGTACAATCCGAGTCAGGTATCCACACTCTATATGCCGCACGGCTGGACGATCCGCAACGCGGCCGAGCTGAAGAAGGTCGTAAAAATCCCGGTGTTGGGCGTCAACCGGATCACCGACCCGCTCATGGCCGAACAGTTTCTGTCGATGGGCTTCTGCGACCTGGTCGGCATGGCCCGCGCGTCCCTTGCCGATCCGCGGCTGCCCGAAAAGGCCCGGGAAGGGAAGTTTGACGAAATAAGGATATGTATCGGCTGCCTGCAGGGGTGTATCGGGTCCATGATCAAGGGGGGCGCCTGCCGCTGTCTCGTAAACCCCGAGACGGGACGCGAATCCGAGTACACGTTTTCAGAGCGGACGGAGCCGAAGGAAGTCCTCGTGATCGGCGGCGGCGTGGCCGGTATGACGGCCGCTGCCGCGGCCGCCAGAAGAGGCCACCGCGTGACGCTCTGGGAAAAGACGGACCGCCTCGGCGGCCAGTTCATATCGGCCGCCTATCCTCCCGGCAAAGGGGAGTATTCCACGTTTCTGGGCTGCCTGATCGGCGAGCTGAAAAGATACGGCGTAAGGGTTGAGCTGAATACGGCGGCCACGGCCGCAAAAGCAGAGGCCGCCAAGGCCGACAGGGTGATCCTCGCCACGGGCGCCGTCCCGAATGACCCGGACATACCGGGAATCGACAGGCCGAACGTCCTGTTCGCGGAAAACGTCCTGTTGGGCAAGGCTGTCGCGGAGGGCAGGATCATCGTGGCCGGCGGGGGAGAGACAGGGCTCGAGACCGCTCTTTACCTGGCGTACTCGGAGCGCGGGGAGATCAGCGTTGTGACGAGCCTCGCGCAGGTCGCCGAACACGGCGACGGCACCAAGCGCGTTCAGGCGATGAAAATCGCGGCGGAGCGCGGAATCCGATTTATAACACAGACGAAGCTGAAGGAAATCCAGGACCAGGGCGTCCTTCTGGAAAAGGACGGCGCGTGCTGGACGGTACCGTGCGATTATGTCGTCATCGCCAAGGGGTATCATTCCAACAACGCGCTCGCGCGGGAGCTGGACTTCCTGAAGGACAAGCTGGTGATCGTGGGCGACGCCGTCCGGGCGTCCGACGCGCTGGAGGCGTCGTCCTCCGGCTTCGCGGCGGGTTACTACGCCTGACCGGAACAGCTTACAGCTCAAATGAGAAATTGCGGGGAG
>CAYMLM010000079.1:0-11558 GCA_964391385.1 uncultured Papillibacter sp. | reverse complement strand
AGTTGTAGCAGCCGTTGCATTTGGCCACGTCTATACAAAATACTTTCGACATAATCAATACCTCATTCGTCTTTCTGTAAATTATTTTCATTCGGGGAGCGGACGCAGGTCCGGCATACGGCCGCGGCGGCCGCTTTGTTTATATCAGCCAGCCGTCCAGGCAGACGCCGGTCGCAAGCTGCCGTTCATTGTATCAGCCAACCGTCCAGGCAGACGCCGGTTGCAAGCTGCCGTTCATTGTATCAGCCAACCGTCCAGGCAGACGCCGGTTGCCTCGTCGATCTTGCGCGCGAAGGAATCGGGGAACTGACGTTTCCAGTCTTCCATCTCCGCGTCCGTGACCTTCTGAACGTCGACGAGGAAGCCGCTGACGGCCATGCCGGTCGCGTTTTTGGAGATGTTGGCGTGCGGCGTAATCGTGTTGATGGCGCCGCCGCGGTCGATTTTGCCGATATCGATGGGGTCGAGCCGCGCGCCGTGGTCCATGTACGCCACGCCCGGGATGAGCCGCTCGGTCACATAAGCCCCGCCGAGCACGACGCCGCGCTCGTTGTAGATCTTGACGATATCGCCGTGGCGGATGCCGCGCGCCTCGGCCGTGGACGTGTGTATCCAGATGGGCTCGTACTGATAGCCGTCCTTGCCGCGCAGCTTCATCGTCTCGACCTCGCGCGTCCAGGTGATGTCGTCGCACTGGGCGTGCATGCGCCAGTGGCCGTGGTTGGACATGCACAAAAGCGGATACTTTTCCGTGCGTTCGCTCGAGAGTCTCTCGTCGTGGCTCGGGCCCTTCTCGATCCATTTCGGATGCGGGGGGCGTTCCGGATCGTCGGGGAAGAATTCCTCGAGCGCCGTGGACGTCACCTCCAGAAGGCCGGTCGGGGTTGTGAGCGGATTGTTTTTCGGGTCCTCATAAAACCCGAGAAGGCCGGCCGGAACTTTTAAAACCTCGGGGTCGGGCGGGACGACGAAGTATTGCTTTTCCAGAAACTCCTCGTAGCTGATGTCCCGCTCCACGCCGGAGGATTTAAACCACAGCTCGAGCTTCTTCTCGGTGGAGACGTTGCCCGTATACAGGTCGTAATAATCGCTGCCCAGCTTTTCTGCGATCTTTGCAACGCAGTCGAAATCGCTGAGCGATTCCCCGACGGGCGGGCACGCCTGCCGCTCGAGATAGATCGAGGTGAAAATACCGCTGTTGTGCTCGTCGCCCATGTCGTCCATCTCGAATTTCGTGGCGACGGGCAGGATGATGTCGGCCATCAGGCAATCGTTTTCGAGCCAGGGGTGCTGCGCGACCATGAATTCGATTTCCGGGCTCCTCACAGCTTCGATATACGAGTTTGAGTCGTTCCAGCAGGTGGACATGCAGGGGGAGTCCGTCCAGATCATGTGGAGGCGCGAGCAGCCGTCGGCCGGGAACTTAAACTGCTTGAACTGGTTTTTGACCGAGCCGTTGAAGACGTTGTTGCCGTACCAGGTGACGGACGGTTTTAAGATCGCGTCGTGGACGAGGCACTTGGGGATGAACTGCGACGGCGGCGTCTCCATCGTCCTGAGTAGCTCGACGAGCTCCGGGACGACGACGGCCGTCATCGGGCCGGGATATCTGTAACAGCCGGCCATCTCCTTGCCGGTTTCGCCGGATGGGCGCACCATTTCGGCGAAGTTCGGGATCCGCGGCGTATACTTGCCCTTGTACGGCAGGGGGTGAAATTCCTGCCAGAGGCTCCACTCGAGCACCTTCGCCTGATGGACGCCGGGCTTGCCGACGGCGCGCATGCCGAGCAGGACGTTTTCCATCCGGGCGGGTTCCGTCGAGTACGGGCCCCGGATATAGCAGCCGCCGTTGCCGTGGAGGATGGACGCCGTCTTATTGGCCCAGTCGCGCGCGAAGGCCTTGATCGTCCACTCCGGCACGCCGCATTTTTCGCTGGCCCACTCAGGCGTCTTGGGGACGCCGTCTTCCTTTCCGAGCACGTAGTCGGAAAACTTGTCGAAGCCGTAGGCGTGCGTGGCGATATACTCCTTTTCGTACGTGCCCTCCGTCAGCCACATATACGCGACGGCCAGCTGGAGCGCCACATCCGTGTTCGGCAGGATCGGGATCCACTTGTCCGCGTGGACGGCCGCGCCGAAATTGAGGTCGGGGCATATGTACACGCTTTTAAGGCCGATCTCAGAAAGCCAGTAGCACAGGCGCGTGGCGAACATCGACCCGATGCCCAAGGGCGTTGTCTCCGGGTCGCAGCCCCAGAACAGGAGCAGGTCGGCGTTGCTCGCGATGTCGGGGTAGAGGTTGGCCGTCGGGGCCATTTCGCCGACGGGCTCGCAGCCCCAGACGTGCTTGGAGCCCCAGACCCAGCCCTCCCAGCTGTCCTCGTTGCGCATCTGGATGGTATAGCCGCCCAGCATGCTTAAAAGCCGGTTGGGGCAGCCGTGGCTCGGGGCCAGGTGCTTGCCCTCGCCGTGCAGGTCCGTCTCGGACAGGACGGCGGACATGCCGTATTTGTCTTTTATCCGAAGCAGCTCGTCCGCGACGAGCTGCGCGGCCTCGTCCCAGCCGATCCGGACGTATTTGCTCTTGCCGCGGTTTTGCGGGTTGCGCTCGCCGTTCGGATCCCAGTCAACGCGTTTGAGTGGGTAGCGGACGCGGTTTTCCGAATAGACGCGTTTTTTGTATCCCAGGCCTACAAACGATATGATGGACTTCATCGGCGGGGCGAAGGTCTTGCCCCGGGCTGAAAAATGCCAGGGCTTCAGCTTTTCGGCGTCATATTTCCAGTCGTACGGGAAGGGCCTGATCCGGACGATCTTCTCGCCGTCCGTCTCAACGAGGGACGGGGGGCCGGATTCCGGCCCGATGAGGCTCGTACCTTTCAGGCAGTGCGACGCGGGGGAGATGTCTCTGAGTTTTTTTGCCATCCGTATTCCTCCTGTTACGCGGCAATCCTTTGCCGCTCTATCAAATTTTATAATTATTATAATGATCCGCGGCAGGTATACAGAACCTTTCGGGAGGAAAATCAATGGCGATTTTGCGACTCCTGCAGCACCTATAGCCGGCCTAAGGGATCAGCCCCGGCGTTGTGCCGGTTATTGCATCAGCCAGCCGGCCAGGCAGACGCCCGCCGCTTCGTCGAGCTTCCGGGCAAAGGCCTCCGGATAGTCGCGGCGCAGGCCCGCCATTTCCTCGTCCGTCACCTTTTCCACTTCGACGAGGAAGGAGCTGACGGCCATGCCGGTGGCGTTTTTTGAGATATTCGCGTGCGGCGTGATCGTGTTGATGGCGCCGCCGCGGTCGATGCGCCCGGCGTCGATGGGGTCGAGCCGAGCGCCGTGATCCATGTACGCGCAGCTGGGCATCAGCCGCTCGGTGACATACGCGCCGGCCAGAACGACGCCGCGCTCATTGTACACCTTGACGATGTCCCCGTGCCGGATGCCGCGCTTTTCGGCCTCGGAGGCGTGGAGCCAGACGGGCTCGTACTGATAGCCGTCCCCGCAGCGCAGCTTCATCGTCCCGATCTCGCGTGTCCAGGTGATGTCGTCGCACTGGGCGTGCATGCGCCAGCGGCCGTGGTTGGACACGCACAGCAGCGGATATTTTTCGGCCCTCCCGCCCGTCAGGCGCTCGTCGTGGCTTGGGCCTTTCTCGATCCACTTCGGAGACGGGGGACGCTCCGGGTCGTCCGGGAAGTGTTTTTCCAGGTC
This sequence comes from uncultured Papillibacter sp., assembly GCA_964391385.1. Classification (GTDB taxonomy): domain Bacteria; phylum Bacillota; class Clostridia; order Oscillospirales; family Oscillospiraceae; genus Sporobacter. The sequence goes on along the minus strand of CAYMLM010000079.1, from coordinate 7,844 downwards.
GGTCGACGTAAATTCCAGCAGGCCCGTCGGCGTCGTCAGCGGATTGTTTTCGGGGTCCTCGTAAAACCGGCGCAGGCCGGGCGGGACCTTGGCGACCGTTTCGGGGATGCAGGGGAGGACATAGATCTTTTTGTTTCTGAATTCGTCCCACTTCAGGATGCTGTCCACGCCGCTCCGGCCGTAGAACAGCTCGACCATCTCCTCCGGCGTATAGCCGCCGGTCATCGCCCTGGCGAGGGCGGGATCGAGCTTTTCGGCGATCCTGAGCACGACCTCCAGATCCGACAGGGACTCGCCGACAGGCGGGCAGGCCCTCTCCTCAAGGTAGACGGACATGTAAACGCCGCCGCCGACATCCTCGCCGATGTCGTACAGCTCGTACTTGGTCGCGACCGGCAGGATGATATCCGCCAGGAGGCAGTCGTTCTCGAGCCAGGGATGCTGGGCCACCATACATTCGATCTCGGGCGAGCGCATGGCGTTGATGTACGCGTTGCCGTCGTTCCAGCAGGTGGTCATGCAGGGGGAATCGGTCCACACCATGTGGACCCTGGAACAGCCCTCGGCCGGATAGGAATATCTGACGAACTGGTCGGGAACGGGCGCGTTGAACTGCCCCATCCCCCACCACTCGATACGGTCCTTCGAAACGGCGTCGTGAATCAGGCATTTTGGGATAAACTGGGAGGGCGGGAACGGCGCGCGCTTTAAAACCTCGTCGAGCGCGCTTTTCTTCCCGGACTGCTCCTCGGCTTCCGCGGACTCCTTGCTGAGCATCCGGATGGCCTGCATCGGCGCCGAATTGGCCGCGGGGCGGATCGCCTCGCTGTACGTGGGGAGGTGGGGGATGACCGCTCCCCGGTAAGGCAGGGGATGATAGTCGTTCCAAAGGCTCCATTCGATCATCTTGGCCTGATGGACGCCGGGGCTGCCGAGCGCGCGCATCCCGAGCAGCATGGACTCCAGGCGCGCCGGCTCCGTCGAGTACGGGCCGCGGATCATCGGGCCGCCGTTGCCGTGGATGATCGACGTCGTCCTTTTCGCCCAGTCTCGGGCCAGGGCCTTGATCGTCCACTCGGGGACGCCGCACTTCTCGCTCGCCCATTCGGGCGTTTTGGCAACGCCGTCGTCCCTGCCCAGGACATAATCGGCGAACCTGTCGAAGCCGACGGCGTGGGTCTTGATGTAGTCCTTCTCGTACGTGCCCTCCGTCAGCCACACGTACGCGACCGCCAGCTGGAGCGCGGCGTCCGTGTTGGGCAGGACGGGGATCCACTTGTCGGCGTGGACGGCCGCGCCGTAGTTGAGGTCCGGGCAAATGTAGATACTCCTGAGACCGATCTCGGAAAGCCAGTAGCACAGCCGGCTGGCCATGTGGCCGTTGATGCCAAGCGGCGTGACCTCGGGGTCGCAGCCCCAGAACAGCAGCCGACTCGAGTGCTCGGCGATGTCGGGATAGAGATTGGCCATCGGCATCATCTCCCCGACGGGCTCGCAGCCCCAGACGTGCTTGGAGCCCCAGTACCAGCCTTCCCAGCTGTCCTCGTTGCGCATCTGCACGGTGTATCCGCCCAGATAGCCCAGGAGCTTGTTGGGACACCCGTGCGTCCCGTGGACGTGCTTGCCTTCCCCGTGAAGGTCGCATTCCGCCAGGACGGCGGACATGCCGTATGTCTGCTTGACGCGGCGAAGCTCGTCTGCGACCAGCCGGGCGGCCTCGTCCCACGAGATGCGGACATATCGGCTCCTGCCGCGGTTTTGCGGGTTGCGCTCGCCCCTGGGGTCCCAGTCGACGCGTTTGAGGGGATAGCGCACCCGGTTTTCCGAATAGACGCGCTTTTTGTAGGACAGGCCGACGAACGATATGACGGCTTTCGCCGGCGGGTCGAACGTTTTCCCCCGCGCGGCGATGCGCCACGGATGCAGGTCCTTTTCAGCACTGCCGCCGTCGTAATAGCTGTAAGGGCGTATCCGGGTGATCCGGCCGCCGTCTGTGTCGACGACGGCGGGCGGGCCGTTTTCGCCGTTGATGAGGCTGGTACCCTTGATGACCTGCGCCTCCGGTTTGATTTTAACGCTCTCACGGTTCATTCCAGATACCCCCTGTTATTCGGTTGTCGGACAGCTCGGCTTCATTGGATTAATTGTCTGTTATCCGTTCACCAGCCAGCCTTCGAGGCAGACGCCCGCCGCTTCGTCGATTTTCCGGGCGAACGCCTCCGGGTAATCGCGGCGCCAGGCCGCCATTTCCTCGTCCGTCACTTTCCGGACCTCGGCGAGGAAGCTCGTCGTGGCCATGCCCGTGGAGTTCTTGGAGGTCATGGCCGTCGGGGTTATGCAGTTGATGCAGCCGCCGCGGTCGAGCACGCCTGGGATGATCGGGTCGAGCCGGGCGCCGTGGTCAACGTAGCAGGTGTTTGGGATAAGCCGCTCGGTGACGTAGGCGCCGCATAAAACGGTGCCGCGCTCGTTATAGACCTTGACAATGTCGCCGTGACGGATGCCGCGCTTTTCGGCTTCCGAGGTGTGCAGCCACAGCGGCTCGTACTGGTAGCCGTCCCTGGCCCGGAGCTTCATCGTCTCGACCTCGCGGTTCCAGGTGATGTCGTCGCACTGCGCGTGCATGCGCCAGCGCCCGTGGTTGGACATGCAAAGCAGAGGGTATTTTTCGGCGCGGGCGCTCGTCAGCCGTTCGTCGTGCGCCTCGCCCTTTTCGATCCACTTCGGGATGGGGGGACGCTCCGGATCGTCGGGCATGTATTTCTCGATGTGTGTCGAGGTGAATTCCAGCTTGCCCGTCGGCGTCGACAGCGGATTTGCGTCCGGGTCCCTGTAAAACTCGTTCAGGCCGGCGGGGAGCTCCTGCGCGTTGGGTTTGCACGGGAGCACGTATATCTTCTTCTCCTGGAATTCCTCCCAGGACATGCGCTCCTCGCAGCCGGACGCCTTGTAGAAAAACCGCACGCGGTCCTCTTCCGACATGTTGCCGGTATATGCGTCGTAATACGTCTTCCCCAGCTTCTCCGCGACCTTTGCGCACACGTCGAAGTCGCTGAGCGACTCGCCCACAGGCGGGCAGCAGGGCTCCTCCTTGTATATGGATACGAAAGCGCCGCTGGACATGTCGTTGCCGATGTCGTGCATCTCGTGCTTTGTCACGACGGGAAGGATGATGTCGGCGAAATAGCAGTCGTTTTCGAGCCACGGGTGCTGCGCGACGATGCACTCGATATCGGGCGACTGCATCGCCTTCTGCGTCAGGTGTCCGTCGTTCCAGCAGGTGACCTGACAGGGCGCGTCCGTCCAGATCATGTGCAGACGCGAGAGGCCGGGACGCGGATAGACGATTTTCTGGAACTGGTACTCGGCCGTCGGCAGGCGGTAGTTGTTCGCCTGCGGGATCTGGCTCGAGGAAAAGCACTGCAGGCCGTACCATTCGGCGTGCCCGTCGAGGATGGCCTTGTGAATCAGCACGCGCGGGATAAACTGCTTCGGCGCATCGTACTGCCTGAAGAGCTCTATGAGCTCCGGCGCCCGTTCCGCCTGCGCCGGCGAAAGCGCGAAGCGCTTCATGTTGATCTCCGGCTTGACGTCGCCGTCGACCGGCCGGAGCGGGTCGGCGATGTGCGGGATGGCCGGCGTGAACTCGCCCTGATACGGCAGCGGGAAATCGACGTTCCACAGGTTGAATTCGATCATCTTGGCCTGGTGGACGCCCGGCTTTCCGAGCCCGCGCATGCCGAGCAGCATGACCTCCAGGCGCGCAGGTTCCGTGGCGTACGGCCCGCGTATAAAGCCGCCGCCGTTGGAGTGCAGGATCGAGGCCGTCTTTTTGGCCCAGTCGCGCGCGAGCGCCTTGATCGTCCACTCCGGCACGCCGCATTTCGGCGAGGCCCATTCGGGCGTCTTCGGCACGCCGTCCTCGCGGCCCAGGACATAATCCGCGAATTTGTCAAACCCATAGGCGTGGGTGTCAATGTAGTCCTTCTCAAAGGTGCCTTCCGTCAGCCAGATATAAGCGATGGCCAGCTGCAGGGCGGCGTCCGTCCCGGGCAGGACGGGGATCCACTTGTCGGCGTGGACGGCCGCGCCGTAGTTGAGGTCGGGACAGACATACACGCTCTTGAGCCCGATCTTTGAAAACCAGTAGCACAGCCGGCTCGGCAGCTGAGAGACCACGCCGAGCGGCGTCGTCTCCGGATCGCAGCCCCAGAACAGCAGCAATTGGGCATGCTTGGCGATATCGGGGTACAGATTCGTCATCGGCATCATCTCGCCGACGGGCTCGCAGCCCCAGACGTGCTTGGCGCCCCAGAACCAGCCCTCCCAGCTGTCCATATTCCGCATCTGGAGCGTATACCCGCCCATGAGGGACAAGAGCCTGTTCGGACAGCCGTGGCTGGGCGCGACGTGCTTGCCCTCGCCGTGCATGTCTGCCTGGCACAAAACAGCCTCGGGGCCGTATGTATCCTTGATTCGGACAAGCTCGTCGGCAACGAGCTGCGCCGCTTCGTCCCAGGAGATGCGCACATAGCCGCTCTTGCCGCGGTTTTGCGGGTTGCGCTCGCCGTTCGGGTCCCAGTCCACGCGCTTTAAGGGCCAGCGCACGCGGTTCGGCGAATAAACGCGCGACTTGTAGCCCAGTCCGAACGGCGTGATCGTCACGCGGTCCGGCGCCATAAAGGTGCTGCCGCGGGCTTCGATCTTCCAGGGATTGCAGTGCTTGTCCGTATACTCCTTATCATAGTGATACGGCCTGATCCGCGTGATCCTGTCGTCGTTCGAGTCGACGAGGCACGGCCCGCCGCTTTCCGGCCCCATAAGGCTGAAGCTTACGATATTCTGTTTCTCGGGTTTAAACTTGTTCATGACGTCACCTCGCTGTCTATTTCGCATAACTTGATAGAGCATAATACGCTTATTTATAGTATACCTAACAGGCGATTTAAAGGGAAACTCAATCCCGCCAAATGGTTACAACCGAATGGTTGTAACTCGACTATCTTTTTGATAAATCCCCAAGTTTTAATTGTTGTCAAAACAAAAAAAGGACGATATACTTGACATTGGTATTGTCCCAAGGTTTATAATAGTCTAATGTAACGGACGCAGGCAAGCAAAAACCGGCCGATACTACTGTGCACTGATTTTGTGAGATTAAGTATAAGTTTTTAGGAGGAGTGAAAAGAATTTGGAAAAGGTATTTACCAACCTGACCACCGGCGGCCCCATCTCCGTTTACGTGGAAGACGGGAAAATTACCCGTATCCGTCCGCTTCAGGTCCCCGAGGAGGATTGGCCGAAGCCCTGGAGTGTCGAAGACAGAACCGGGAAGAAGTACAGCCCCCCGAAGGCGATACGCATCGCACAGAACATTCTGGCGGAGCGCAACAGGCTTTATTCGGAAGACCGCATTCTGTATCCGATGAAGCGGGTCGACTGGGACCCGAACGGCGAGCGCAACCCGCAAAACCGCGGCAAGAGCGGCTATGAGCGCATCTCCTGGGATGAAGCGGCGACGATTATCGCCAGCGAGATCAAGCGCCTTGTCAAATTTAACGACGACGGGACGATCGACGGCCATCAGATCACAGCCATCACGAGCTCCCACCACAACTGGGGCATCGTCGGCTACAAGATGGCGCCCTTCGGCCGTTTCTTCGGCATGCTCGGCTATACCCCCATCCTGGACAACCCCGACTCCTGGGAAGGCTGGATGTGGGGCGCGCCGCACATGTACGGCTTCTATTGGCGCCTCGGCCAGCCGGAGCAGTTCGACCTCCTGCCGGACGCCATGAAGCATACCGACATGATCGTCTTCTGGTCAAACGACCCGGATTCCACGCACGGCATCTACTCCGGGCAGGAATCGAACATCTGGCGCGTCTGGCTGAAGGAAATGGGCGTAAAGTGCGTCTTTATCGACCCGTTCTACAACTACACAAACGCCGTTATGGACGGCACCTGGTTTGCCCCGCGCCCCGGTACGGACACGGCGCTGGCGGCGGCGATCGCCTACACGTGGTTTGAGGACGACACGTACGATCACGACTATGTCGAGCGCAAGACGATCGGCATCAACGAATTCCGCGACTATATCATGGGCAAGGAAGACGGCGTGCCCAAGACGCCCGAATGGGCCGGCGAGAAGACCGGCATCCCCGCGCGCCGCATCCGCGCGCTGGCCAAGGAATGGGCGTCCAAGAAGGTCGCGCTCGCCGGCGGCGTCCGCGGCGGCGAAGGCTCCGCCTGCCGCACAGCGTACGGCACGGAAGAAGCGCGCATGCTCATCGCTTTGGCGGCCATGCAGGGCTTCGGCAAGCCCGGCGTCTCCATCTGGGGCACGACCATGGGCGCGCCGGCCGACTACACCTGGTTCCCGGCATACGCCGAGCCCCAGTCGCAGATGGGCAAATCCCCTGTCGCGAAGAACAAGTTCGCGCTCACGAATCCCAACAAGCAGCGTCTGTACCGGCCGACCTTCCCGGACGCCATCATGACCGGCAAGGAAGCGTTCATCGGCGACGGGTTCTGCGGCCAGTCCATCGAGCAGCAGTTCAACCAGCACGAATACCCCATCGAGGGCCGCGTCAAGATGTTCTGGCGCTATGGCGGCAGCTTCTTCGGCACGATGACCGATACGAACAAGTGGGCCAAGATGTACCAGAATGACGGCCCCTACGCCCTTGAGTGCGTCATCAACCAGGACTGCTGGTTCTCCGGTGAGACCAAGTATGCCGACATCATCCTGCCGGCCTGCACCAACCTCGAGCGCAACGACGTGGGCGAATTCTCCGTCGGCGGCGGCTATACAACCCACGCCGAGATCGCCAACAACTGGCGTATCATCGTCCGCGAGATGAAGTGCGTTGAACCCATCGGAGAGTCCAAATCCGACTACGAGATCTTTACCCTTGTGGCCGAAAAGCTCGGCCTGGGTGAAGCATACACGGAAAACAAGACGGAAGACGACTGGGCGGAGGGTTACTGGAATCTCTCGGAGCTCTCAAAGCGGCTGAGCTGGCAGGAATTCTGCAAGAAGGGCTATTATATCGTGCCCGTCCCCGAGGATTACCAGGAGCATCCCGCGTTCCGCTGGTACTACGAGGACCGCGACTGCGATACGGAGGACTACCTCAACCCGAAGATCAAAACGGTCAATAACATGAATACCATGGAGCCAACGGGCCGCTCCAAAGAACTGGGAACCTACTCCGGAAAAATCGAATTCGCCAGCGAATCGCTCAAAAAGCTGTCGCCCGACGATGACGAGCGCCCGCCCGTGCCGCATTATATCCCCAGCTGGGAGGGCCACGAGACGACGGAGCTGTACAAAAAGTATCCGCTCCAGATCATCTCCCCGCACCCGCGCTTTTCGTTCCACACGCATTACGACAAACACGCCAGCTGGCTCGACGAGATCCCCGTCCACCGCGGCATCAAGGACGGCTACGCTTACTGGCCGGCGCGCATCAACCCCAAGGACGCCGCCGACCGCAACATCAAAAACGGCGACCTCGTCGAGCTGTACAACGACCGCGGCAGCGTCGTGTGCATCGCCGACGTCACCTACCGCGTGCCGGTCGGCGTGATGCACAGCTACGGCTGTTCGGCCAAGTATGATCCCGTAGTTCCCGTTCCCGGCGCGACAGACAGGGGCGGCTGCATCAACCTGCTGACGAACGGCAGGTTCCTGTCCAAGAACGCACCGGGCATGGCGCCGAACTCCTGCCTCATCGAGTGCAGAAAATGGGAGGGCTAAAAATGGCGAGATTAGGATTTGTATTTAACGTCGAACGCTGCAACGGCTGCTATTCCTGCTTCCTGGCCTGCAAGGACGAATT
>CAYMLM010000078.1:0-11586 GCA_964391385.1 uncultured Papillibacter sp. | reverse complement strand
GATAATGAGCGGTGACTGGAGTTCAGACGTGTGCTCTTCCGATCTTTATGCTTGTCAGCCGCATCACGCTGCTTGTTGTGGCTCTCGTCGGCATCATCATCGCCCTGGATGAAAACAGCGTCATCTTCAAGGTCGTGAGCTTTGCGTGGGCCGGCTTCGGCGCAACCTTCGGCCCGATCATCCTGTTCAGCCTGTTCTGGAAGCGGTCAAACCGCGCCGGGGCTATCGCCGGTATGCTCGGCGGCGGCGGAATGGTCTTCCTCTGGAAGCTTGTCATTCGCCCGATGGGCGGCGTCTTCGGGATATACGAGCTGCTGCCGGCCTTTATCTTCTCGTGTATCTGTATTGTCGTCGTTTCACTGGTGACAAAAAAGCCTTCCGAGGATATACAAAAAGAGTTTGACGCCGTCAAGGCCATGGCGGACTGACAGCCGGCAAAAAAGCTTAATCCTCCCGCGCGGGCAAAGCCTGTGCGGGAGGACTGTTTCTGAGGGACGAAGAATATTGCGGCTGCCGAAGTTTCTTGAAGCCTACCTGTCCGGGTTACACTCTTGGTCTCGGCGGCGGAGGTCCCGGAGGTCCCGGAGGTCCCGGAGGTCCCGGCGGTCTCGGCGGCGGAGGTCCCGGAGGTCCCGGCGGTCTCGGCGGCGGAGGCCCCGGCGGTCCCGGCGGCGGAGGCCCCGGAGGCCATGGCGGTCCCGGCGGTCTCGGCGGCGGAGGTCCCGGCGGTCCCGGCGGCCTCGGCGGCGGAGGCCCCGGAGGCCATGGCGGTCCCGGCGGTCTCGGCGGTGGTGGTCCCGGAGGTCCCGGCGGTCTCGGTCTCGGACGCAGGCCGACCGGTATAAGTATGACTCTCCCGGGAAAAAGATTATAGGGCTGTAAACCCGGGTTGAAGGCCAGTATCTCCCAGACGGGCACGCCGAAGTGCCTGGAAATCCTGTACAGCGAGTCCCCCGGACGGATTGTGTAGAAAATCATTTTCATCAACTCCAAAACAGTATATGAAAGCCGCGTATCCCGCGTGTGCCGGCCAGCCGCAGGTATTACCCTTGCAGGGATACCAGCCTCTACGTTTTGAGTTGAAAAAGCGTGCGCAGGCCTAAGCGTGTCAACCTCGACAGCTTTGGGGCCGGGTGAGTTTCTACAGCTTGACGATCAGGACCGAGCAGGGGGCGTCCTCGATGACGCGCTTGGCGACCGATCCCACAAGCAGTCGCTTGATGGGATTTAAGCCCCGGTGACCCATCACGACGAGGTCATAACCCCCGTTCTTCGCCGCCTGAACGATCTCATGCTGGGCGTTGCCGTCCGTTATGAGCTTGTCTGTTTTGACGCCGGCGCATTCCATGGAGCCGATCAGCTCGTCGAGCATTTTACCGACGCTTTCCTTCTTGATCTCGATAAGCGTATTGCGCATGCTGACGTATTCCACAGGCACCACGATGCCGATCTCGGTATACGTCACGTCGGGCTCAACCTCGACGACCGAAATCAGCGTCATTTCCGCTCCGCATTTTTTCGCCAGCTCCAGCGCCTGACGGGCCGCCTCCCTGGATTCGGGCGAGCCGTCGACCGGGACGAGTATCTTTTTCATCGAACATCGCTCCTTTTGAGTAGATTGTTAAAAGCTGCTGCCTTAATTTTATCATAGGGGACTTGCCCAGACAACCATTTCAGGCTCCGCCATAAGGTTTTCGACATTTTTCATGTTTACTTTTCATCCGCTTCATAATAAACTGTTCGTATCAAAATTGTATTCCCCCGCCTTCGGCGGGGGAATATATAAACAGGCTAGATGAATTGTTTTTATCTTTGGGAGCGCGCGGGCTTCGTCAGGGGGAAAGCGCATGATTGCCGACCATATTAACAGGTTTGTTTCAGACGTTGACGCCATTGTGTCGTTTTACACGGATGCTCTCGGCTTTCTCCTTCTGGACAGGGGGATCAAGCGGGACGGCAAGAACTATGCCATTTTGAGGAGCGACGGCCTTGAGATGTTCATATCCGAAAAGGACGGCTTCGAGTTCGGGGCCAGCGTCAATTTCAGGCATATCGGCTTTCGGGTCGACAACGCGGAAACCCTGCTGTCCTCGCTCAAGGCCAAGGGATACGCCCCGCTGGAAACACAGCTCATCGTCAAAGCCTTCTCCAGGCAGTTTTACATCAGGGACCCGGACGGATTTGAGCTGGACTTCATCGAATGGACCGACAAGGACCGATTTTACCGCTATCTGGAGGAAAAACACGCGTCGGCTGTCCAGGAGCCGTAGCCCGCACGCACCGCCGGGTGCGCAATACCATATCCCGTCTGTTAAACGCAAACCCCTGACTTAACGGGGTTTGCGCTTTTTCGTTTTAGCCCCGCTTTCGCCATGTGGAGGGCAGGAATAAGACGAGTATGGGGAATAGCTCCAGCCTCCCTGCGATCATGCCGATCGAGAGAATGATTTTCGAAAACCCGGACAAATCCGCGTAGTTGGATGCCGGCCCAACCATCTCCAGGCCGGGCCCGATATTGTTAAACGTTGCCGCGGTCGCGCTGAACGCGGTTAAAAAGTCCGGCACATCCAGACAGAGCAGCAGCATAATGACGAGAAAAACCCCGACATACACGATGAAATAGCGGCCCACCGAACGCGTGACATTCGTGTCGAGGGGGCTGCCGTCGAATTTGATGCTCACGACCCGCCGCTGCTCCTTTGACTTGCGGATCTCGGCAATAGCGGTCTTTATAAGTATCCCGATTCTGGAGACCTTCAGGCCGCCGCCCGTCGAGCCGGCACACGCGCCGACAAACATCAGCAGCAGGAGAACGGTCCGAGAAAACAGCGGCCACGTGTTGAAATCCGAGACCACGTAACCGGTCGTCGTAATAATGGACGAAACGGTGAAAACGACGTCCCGGATCAGATGCCCGGCCGAATCGTAGTGCCCGTACGCATTGATGCACAGCAGGACGACCGCAACGAGGACAATGGCCACATACCAGCGCAGCTCCTCGTTTTTCACCGCTTTTCTAACCTGCCGGACGGCAAGCAGGTAGTACAGGTTGAAATTCAGTCCGAAAGCGAGCATCGCCACGCTGAGGACGTAATAAATGTAAGTGCTGTTGTAATAGCCCACGCTCAGGTTTTTGACGCTGAACCCACCGGTCCCGGCCGCCCCGAAGGCATGGATCGACGCGTCGTACCAATCCATACCGCCAAACATCAAAAGGACGATAAGGGCCGCCGTCATGGCCAGATATATGATATACAGGATGCGGGCGGAGTTTCTGAGCTTGGACACGAGCTTGCCGAAAACCGGCCCCGGAACCTCCGCTTTCATAAGGTTGACAGAGTTGGACGACAGGTTCGGCAGCAGCGCCAGGGCAAAAACGAGCACGCCCATGCCGCCGATCAGGTGCGTCAGGCTGCGCCAGTACAAAATGGAGCGGGACAAAATCTCAATATCTTTTAAAATGGAAGAGCCTGTCGTCGTAAAACCGCTGCTGGCCTCGAAAAAAGCGTCCACAAGCGACGGGATTTCGCCGCTCAAAAAAAAAGGCAGGCTGCCGAAAAACGAGAGCGCGATCCATGACAGGGACGCGATCACAAGTCCTTCCTTCGCGTACAGCTTCATGCTTTTCGGTTTTTTCAGGCCCGATAGAATGCCCAGTATCGCCAGGACGGCGATAACGATGAGGAAGCTTCCGATTGTTCGGATACTCTCACGGTAAATGAGGCCGACGGCCACAGGCAAGACCATGAGTCCCGCCTCCACAATCAGCATCCGCGCCAGTACGAACCTTACAATTCCCTTGTTCATCTTCTTGCCTCGTCGGTTAAAAGATCGTCGATCTCATCAAAATTGCACTCGGTCGTCACGGCGATCAGATGGTCGCCCGGATGGATTTTGTCGTCGCCGGTCGGAAAAATCAGCTCGGAGCCGCGGATGATATAAGGAATCAGGATATTATTCTTCAGCTTCAGGTCTTTCAGAGGTATGCCCGTGGCGCGGCTGTCTTTGAGGACTTCAAACTGCAGCGCCTCCACATGCCCGTCGCCGATCCGGTACATCGCCTCCACCTTGGACCCCAGCGTGTTGTTCATTCCGCGTATATACCGGATGATGATATCGGACACAAGCCTTGCCGGCGTCACGATCGTCTGAAGGCCGAGATCCCCGAAGATGCCGAGAAGCGGCTTCCGGTTGACCTTTGTCACCAGCTTCGGAACGTTTCTCTTGGCGGCATACAGCGATGTGACAAGATTCTCCTCGTCGATCCCCGTCAGCGCCACAAAGCAGTCGTAGTCGCCGATGTTCTGCTCCTCGAGCACGGACTGATCGGTCCCGTCGCCCGTGATGACCTTGACCTTCGGGAAGTCGCCGGCCAGCGCCTCGGTCGTGGCTTTATCGTGTTCGATGACGCAGATATCCATGCCGTACGGCGCGATGATTTTAAGCAGATACCGTGTGATCCGGCTGCCGCCGACAATCATGACCGAGCGTATTTTGCGTGTGAAGCAGCCCGCGGCCTTGTAAATCGCATCGAGGTCTCTGATGCGTCCCGTCACATGGAGCAGATCGCCTTCCCGGAGGACAAAAGTCCCGTCCGGTATGAAAACGCCGTCGCTTCGCTGGACGATGCAGACGAGGACCGTGCCGTAGAGCTTGCGGAATTGAGCCAGCCGCATGCCGATGAGCTTGCTGCATTCGGCGACCCGGACGGCGACCATCTGGACGCGCTCGCCGGCAAACGTCTCGATCCCGTGAGCGGACGGGAAACGGATGCTTTTGACGATCGCCCGCGCCGTTTCGAGCTCGGGATTGACCATCAGCGAAATCCCCAGGCGCTCCTGTACGAATTCGAGATTCCTTGAATATTCGGGATTGCGCACGCGCACGAGCGTGGCCTGCGCGCCCAGCTTCCTGGCAAAGATCGAGGCAATGATATTGATTTCGTCGGTCGCGGTCACCGCGATAAAGACGTCGCAGCCCGGTACGTCCGCTTCGCGCAGCAGGTCCAGATTAGCCGCGTTGCCGACGATTCCCGTGATGTCCGTCGTCGCAATCAGGTGCTCCACAACCTGTTCGTTTTTATCGATCAGGACAATGTCATGATTTTCGGCGGCCAGATCAACGCATAAGGCCCCGCCGACTTTCCCGCCGCCCGCGATTACAATCTTCAAGCCTTTTAACCCCCGTCAATATCAAGCAGAATTGTATGAGAAAGCAGCGCCCGAGGGCTCGGACCGCCCTTTCCAACGCTCTTGCCGACAATATAACATATAACTATTCAGAAATAAAGCCGCCTCGCCCATTTTGCCTGACAGAACAGGAATCCCTGCATCATGATCCGGACGCCTTACAGGTTTTTACTTTCCAAAAGATCCAGCTCATCCTTCTTGGCGCCCGCTATGACAAGATGCTCATCCTTTAAAAACACATGGTTCGGGCTGACGAACGGCGTGATGGCGTCGCCGTTTTTAACGCCGATAATATTGACGTTATACTTTGACCGCACATCAATCTCCGCCACGGTCTTGCCGACCCAGCTTCCGGGTACCTTCAGCTCGCAGATGGCGTAATCCGGCGTCATCTCGATGTAGTCAAAGGAGTTTCTGGCGCTGAATTTGACGGCGGTGCGCTGCGCCATATCCTTTTCCGGGTGTATCACCTCGTCCGCGCCGATCTTCTGCAGGAACTTCGTCTGCGCCTCCCGGTCCGCCCGGGCCACGACGTACCGCGCGCCGAGCTCCTTGAGGAGATAGGTGACCTCCAGCGAACCCTGGAAATCGTCGCTGATGCAGACGAAGCAAATGTCATAATTGCCCACGCCGAGCTCCTGGAGGACCTCTTCGTCCTGGCAGTCGCCGATGCGCGAGTCCGTCACGAACGGCGCGACCTTCTCGACAACCTCCTCGTCTATGTCTACGACCATGACCTCGTTGCCAAGCTCCATCAGCTTCAGGGACAGATGACGTCCGAATCGCCCGAGTCCGATGACTAGTATTGTTTTCATAATGATCGTCCTTTTCCGCCGGCATCGGCGTCATAATGGATGGATTGTTCCGCAGTATTGTCGTATTTAAAAGGAATGACATTACCCCACAATTATTCTTTCGGAAACGTATTTGACAGCTGCCTGGGCCCGGGTCCGCCGTGTCATCATTGCCGTCGCAACGGCCAGGCTTCCGACCCTTCCGACAAACATGAGCAGCATGATCACGATTCTCAACACGGCGGAAAGCTCCGCCGTAACGCCGGCCGACAGGCCGACGGTGCCGATCGCCGAAAGCGTCTCAAATACAGTCTCCGTTACGCCGAGTCCCTGCGCGCTGACAATGAGCGAACCGAGCAGCGAAAGAAGCAGATAAATGCTGACGCTCGTGGCGGCCTTGTATAAAAAGCGTCTGTCCAGCCGCCGTTCGTAGATATTCATGTCCTCGCTGTTTCTTACGCGCGAGATGATCGCCAGAACAAGTATGAATGCGGTCGTCACCTTTATGCCGCCGCCGGTCGAACCGGGTCCCGCGCCGATGAGCATCAGGACCATCGTCAGGAGCGTCCCCCCGGAGCTCATCTCGCCGACCGGCACGGTGTTAAATCCCGCCGTCCTCGGCGTTACGGACGCAAACAGCGAAGCCAGGATCCTTTCCCCGGCACCCATCTCCGCCATGGTATGGTCTTTTTCAAACAGAAAGAAAAGTATGGCGCCGACGACGATCAGAAGGCCGGTCGCCGTGATCATCAGCTTGGAATGCAGATGGTACTTCGTGAAATGATGCTTGTTCCGCGTCACGTCGTCCCAGACGAAAAAGCCCAGCCCGCCGACGACGATCAAAACCATCACCGTTATATTGACAAGCGGGTCCCCGGCGTAATGCGTCAGCGAGCCGAACGGCTCCAGACGCCCCATAAGGTCGAAGCCGGCGTTGCAGAACGCCGATACGGCGTGAAACAGCGCATACCAGATGCCGCGCGCCGCCCCGAACTGGGGGACAAAGCGGACCGCCAGCACGGCGGCCCCCAAAAGCTCCATGCACAGCGTTATGACAAGCACCTTTTTCGTCAGCCGGACAACGCCGCCCAGCTGCAGGGCGTTAACCGATTCCATCAGGACAGCCCGTTCCCGCAATCCGATCCGGCGGCCCAGAAGCAGGGAAAACATCATCGCAACGATCATGAAGCCGAGACCGCCCGTCTGGATCAGGAGCAGGATGACGATCTGTCCGAACAGGGTAAACTGCGTATATGTATCGTATACAACGAGCCCGGTGACGCACGTCGCCGACGTCGAAGTAAAAAGGCTGTTTAAAAAGGGAATGCCCTGCCCGCTCCTGTTGGCAAACGGCAGCGACAGCAGCACGCCTCCGATCAGGATGAACAGCGCAAATCCTATGGCAAGGATCTGCATTGAGGAGAGCCTCAGTCCCGTTTTCATATATGCCTCCATGCACAGCGCTTGCGCCGAATACAGCACTCAATCACTGTGAAAGATACCCGTGCGGGAGGGTCTATCCGCGTTTGCCGTCCGGCAGTCTATTACGGTTGCTCCGGGGGCGGCGGAAATGATATATTGCCGGCGCACGCGGATTTATTCGGGTTTCGGCGGTAAACAGGGTAGTTCCCCGCTGACAGTTTAGAAATATATCACTAGTTTATAAGGATGGCAACAGTTTTTCGCCATTTTTAAAATCAGAACGCTTGACGCCGGTTTTAGCCTGCGATATGCTGTTTATAATTCTGTCGCGGCCCCGCGGCCGCCAGACATATTCGGCAAAACAGGTATAGGAGGATATTATGGCTTATCTTGGCGAGAACATCAGGAAACTCGGCTTTGGTCTCATGCGTCTGCCGATGCTCGGCGGTCCCGAGGGGGACGTCGACATCGGGCAGATGAAGGAGATGGTCGATCTTTTCATGTCCAAGGGCTTCACCTATTTCGACACCGCGTACGGCTATGCCGGCGGCAAATCGGAAGCGGCGGCCAAGGCCGCGATTGTCGACCGCTACCCGCGGGAAAGCTTCCAGCTGGCCACCAAGCTGCCCGCCTGGGCGGGCGCGAAAACGGCCGCGGAGGCCCGGCAGATGTTCTGGACGTCGCTCGAGCGCACAGGGGCGGGGTACTTTGATTTTTATCTCCTGCACAATGTCGGCGGCGCGCGCACGGCGAAGTTCGACGAGTACGGCATCTGGGACTTCGTGGCCGAACAAAAGGAAAAGGGGCTCGTCAAGCACATGGGCTTTTCCTTCCACGATTCGGCCGACAGGCTCGACGAGGTGCTGACGAAACACCCGGAGATGGAATTTGTCCAGCTGCAGCTCAATTACGGCGACTGGGAAAGCGGCTCCATTCAGTCGAGGAAATGCTATGAGGTCGCCCTGAAGCACGGCAAGCCCATTGTCATCATGGAGCCCGTCAAGGGCGGCATGCTGGCAAAGCTGCCCGACGGCGTGGCGCGCATCCTGACCGAAGCCGACCCGTCGGCGTCCCAGGCCTCGTGGGCGATCCGCTTCGCCGCGTCCCTGGACAACGTCGTCACCGTATTAAGCGGCATGTCAACACTCGGACAAATGCAGGACAACCTGTCGTACATGACGGCGTTCAAGCCTTTAAGCGACGCGGAAAAGGCCACGCTCGAAACGGCGCGCCGGGCGCTCGAAGCCATCCCGCGCGTGCCCTGCACGAGCTGCGAATACTGCCTGAAGGGGTGTCCTCAGGGTATCCATATCCCGCAGTTTTTTGACGCCGTCAACAAATACATGATATACAGCGACCTCGGCGCGGCAAAGTTCGGGTATGCGCTGGAGCAGAAGTTCGGCAGCGCGAAGGCGTCCGAGTGCGTCGAATGCGGACAGTGCGAGGACGTGTGTCCCCAGAAGATACCGATCATCGACGAGTTGAAGAAAACCGTAGAGCTGCTGGAGGCGTAATCCCGCCTATCCTTAATCAATGAAAGAACGACAGCTCCGGGGACCGCTGAGGCCCCCGGAGCTTTTTATTATGCGCGCCTTATATCCTTCCGATATCCCGTGCGATGGTGTATGCCGCCTGGGTTGCGGCAAAAATATTCCTGGGCGTCACGCAGTCGCCGAGCATGTAAAACTCCGGCGCGCACGCGCGCAGCGCTCCGGCTTCCTCGCTCAGGGGCTTCTGTCCGACGGCGTAGACGACCGTGTCGGCTGCTATTGTATATACGCCCTCCGGGCCTTCGACTTGGATGCCCGCGTCATTGATTTCAAGCGCTTTCGTGGATGTGAGGATCTTCATTTTGAGGTCCGGATGCGCGATCAGATGCTCCCGGATCGCGATGCCGTGGACGAGAGGATCGCCGACGACCATGCCGCCGAACGCGGAAAACCGCTCGGACGTCTCCTTGTCGTCCGGCGAGGCGCATGTGCGCGGCAGCATCTCGATGACGGTCACGTCATGGTCCGTCTGGGCCAGATAAAGGCCGAGCTCGAGCCCGACGAGCCCGCCGCCCATGATGACGACCTTTTTCCCGACCGTCTCGGGATGGTAGTAGACCTCTTCGGCGCCGAAGACGTTTTGCCTGTCGATGCCGGGGACCTTCGGCACGATCGGGCGGGAGCCCATGGCCGCGATGATGACGTCGGGCCCCAGGCTCTGCGCCGTTTCCGGCGTGACCGGCGTGTTTAAGCGAACCTCGACGGACGATCTGCCGATCAACCGCTCCTGCAGCTTCAGGTAATCGTCGAGCTTGCTTTTAAACGGGATATTCTTCTCGCAGCGCAGCACGCCGCCGAGCTGATCCGTTTTCTCGCAGAGGATGACCCTGTGTCCGCGCCCGGCTGCCGTCAGGGCCGCCTGCATGCCGCCGATGCCGCCCCCGGCGATGAGGACCGTCTTCTTTCGGCGCGGCGGCGTGTCAAACAGGCTCTCGAGCTCGTTGCCTATGACGGGGTTCGTCGCGCAGTAGAAAACGCCGCCCATCGTGCTGTAGGAGAAACAGTTATAACAGCGCAGACACTTGTTGATTTCATCCTCGTGCCCGGTGCGCGCCTTGAGCGGCAGGTTCGGATCGGCAAGCGTCTGACGGCCGAGCTGGACGATGTCGGCCTGGCCGGACGCGATGATCTCCTCCATCTGCTCGGGGTCCGTCAGCGCGCCGACGGTGGCCACCGGCGTTTTGACATGCTTTTTGATCTCGGCCGCCAGATGCACATTGACGCCGTCCGGCATGAACATGGTCGGATGCGTCACCATGCTGGCCGCGTCGATCTCGTGGTGACCGGCGGAGACGTGGATCAGGTCCACCCTGCCGTCGAGCGCCTTGGCGATCTCGACGCCGTAATCCAGATCATATCCCTCGTCGCCTAAGTACTCCGCGCCGCTGATGCGGATCTCGATCGGGAAGCCGGGGCCGACGGCGCGGCGGATGGCGTCGATGGCCGCGAGCGGGAAGCGCATGCGGTTTTCAAACGTGCCGCCCCAGCGGTCCGTCCGCTTGTTGTCGCGCGGCGACATGAACTGTGAAAACAGCCAGCCGTGCCCGCCGTGGATTGTCACCATGTTGAAGCCGCACTGGCGCGCGAACGCCGCGCCCTCGGCAAAGCAGCGGATCAGCCGTTCGATCCACGCTTCGTCCATGGCGCGGACCGGGGTGCCGTCGGCGCGCACGCCGTCCGTGAAGCCGTAAATGAAGCCCTCTTTCTCCGCCATCACGTTGGCGTTGACGCCGGCGTGGTTGAGCTCGACGGAGGCCACGGCGCCGTGGCGCGTGATGGCGTTCGCCGTCAGCGTCATCGTGGCTTTGCCCTTGACGTCGTCGCCCCGCAGCTGGAACGGATGGCTGTGCCCGGCGCGCGAGTCCACCATGAAATCTCCGACGCAGACGGACGCGAAGCCGCCCAATGCCTTTGTCTCGTAAAACGCGATGCCGTCCCTCGTCAGAAACCGGTCGGCCGTGAGATGCGGATAATCCTGCGGAGACGCAAAGATCCGGTTGCGGAAAAGCTGCCTGCCCAGATATATCGGCTCAAAAAGCTGTTTGTACCTCATAGTCCGTTGGGGACGCCGGGCGTCCCGCCTCCTTGTCCGTATAAAATCGTTTGTAAAACGTGTGAACGTGCGCGTCGCCGTTTGGGAAACGTGATATTCGGCAGATTTCACAAGACGGATGCTGTATTAAATCAATTATAATAGATAACGTCCAAAAAAGCTTTGTAGCTTTCTACAGATTCGTACTCATTTTTTGTTCAATAGATCAATATATCCGCCGAAAGGATAAACCGGCGCGTCAAACAGCCCGATTGTCCCCGGCGACTGTCAGGCCATGGGATACTGAAGCAGCGGAAATTCGCCCGTCACCGGGTCTTTTTTGCCATAGTCGGCCCGGACGAACGCCTTCTCCGAATATAAAAGTGCGCATCCGTATTTCCGAATCGGAACATTCTCATCTTTCTGCGCCTTTCCATGTTCCCTTGCAAAACATTTCAAGCGCTGATCGGGCACGCGCAAAGCCTTCGGCAGCTTGCCGGACGCGTTCGTGGCCAGCCGGTCGCAGACCATGCGGTCGCGCAGAACTCGTTGATCGACGCCGGCGAGCGTGCCGAAATACGCAAGCGCCCCAGCCGTCA
>CAYMLM010000077.1:0-11733 GCA_964391385.1 uncultured Papillibacter sp. | reverse complement strand
TCTGGTCGATGGATATGGCGGGGGAGAGGCCCTCGATGTAGTCGACGTCCGGCTTTTCCATCTGGCCTAAAAACTGCCGGGCATACGCCGACAGCGACTCGACGTAGCGGCGCTGCCCCTCGGCGTAGATCGTGTCGAACGCCAGCGAGGACTTGCCGCTGCCGGAGATGCCCGTCATGACGACAAGCTTGTCCCGGGGGATCTCCACGTCGATGTTTTTCAGGTTGTTTTCTCTTGCGCCTTTGACATAAATGTTATCTCGCATATAAAAACCCTTTTACAGTTATCAAAGGCGCGTGCGCCTATTGATATAGATATTGTCTTGCATATCAGTGTCCTCTGTTTCAGATATCCGGCATCAAAGGCGCCCGGCCCGGTGACGATCCTGTTGCCTTGCGGAAAAATATTCCGTATCCAGCAGGGCATACAGATAGACGTCGGCCCAGGCTTCCGTTTCGGCGAATCGGACCGGGTCGCATTGTATATAGTGACCCTCGCGCCGCATCCCGTATTTCTCCATGATTTTATAAGACCCGCTGTTCTCGGCGCGGGCGTGCGCGCAGACGCGGTGCAGGCGCAGGTCCGCAAAACAGAAGCGGAGCAGCGCGCCGGCGGCCTCCGACATGAGACCCTGACGCCACCAGTCGCTGTGCAGGACCCAGCCGAGCTCGCCGCAGCGCCGGTTGTCCTCGAGGCGGAGCCAGCAAGCGCCGATGAGCGCGCCGGTCTCCTTCAGGACAATTCCGAACGCATAGCGCGTCACCGGCTCGGCCTTCCAGTCCGCCTCGCATTCTTCAAGATACCGGGCGGTCCCGCTTTCGTCGAACGGGCCCCAGATCATATATTTTACAATATCTTTGTCCGACGCGCACCGGTAAATACCGGCAAAGTCGTCTCTCGTCAGCGGCCGCAGACAGAGCCGGCTCGTCTCAAGCTTTATCATAACCAAACACCCTCAGATACTCCCGGGCTTCCCGGCGGGACCGGAACGAGACGACGGGTTTTCCGCAGCCGGCAAGCGTAGTTTTTAACAGATTTCCCTGAACTTTTTTGAAGCGCCATGTATAAAGAAGGAATTCACGGTCGATTTTTTCCGGGCACCCGTCGGCCATGTCGGGACGGATCCTGCCTCTGCTGCGCCAATAGCGGCTGAGGATACCCCACATGCATGCACTGCGCGGCAGGTCGAAGCAGACGATCTGGTCGCAGAACTGCAGCCGGAGCTGGAGCGAGCTGTCGTAGTTGCCGTCGATGATCCACGCGTCCTTCGACAGCTCGGCCAACAGCTTTGGATAAAACTCCTCCCGGGTCGACTGGACCCAGCCCGTCTTCCAAAACAGTTTGTCCAGGTGGACGACCGTCAGGCCTGTCGCGTCGCCGAGCCGGCGCGCGAAGGTCGACTTTCCGCTGCCGGGGCAGCCGAGGACGAGGATGCGTTTGTACGGCATACAGTATCCTCCGTTTTCTGTCCGATAAAACTGCCTTTGTCCGGGGAGATGCGGCCGGCGTTCGAGATCATGAGCTTGATGCGGTTTTCCTGGTTGATCTTCGTCGCGCCCGGGTCGTAGTCGATGGCCACGATGTTGGAATCGGGGTAATCGTCCTTGAGCCGCCGGATCATGCCCTTGCCCACGACGTGGTTGGGCAGGCAGCCGAACGGCTGGGCGCAGACAATGTTGCGGGTTCCGGTATGTATGAGCTCGAGCATCTCGGCCGTCAGAAGCCAGCCCTCGCCCATCTTGTTGCCGTAGCCCAGATAGCCCCTGATCAGGCGCTGCAGGTCGGAAAAGCGGCCCATCGGGCGAAACGACGGCTGCGTTTGCACGGCGGCGATCATGATGTCCTGCAGGTCCTCGATATATCGCTGGAAGAGGCCGACGACGAGCTTTTTAAGCCGCGATCCCCTGTACAGGTCGACGTCCACGACGCGGTTGTTGAGCTTGAAGATCATAAAGTCCGTCAGGCCCGGCACGACCGGCTCGCAGCCCTCGCTCAAAAGGAAGCTCTCCAGGCCGTTGTTGCCGAGCGGCGCGAATTTGACGTAGATTTCGCCCACGATGCCCACGCGCACCTTCGGCGCTCCCTGGCGCTCGATTTTCGCGTAATCGGCGGCGATCTGCACCATTATGCCGCGCATGTCCTTTTTGCTCATGCCGCGCCCCTCGCCGAACATCGTGACGAGCCGGTCCGTCCAGTGCGTCGTGAGCTTTTCGGTCGCGCCCTTTTGGACCTCGTACGGCAGGCACTGATTTCTCAGCCACACGAGCAGGTCCCCGTAGATCATCGCGGCCGCGAGGCGGCGCAGCGTTTTGAGCGGGATGGAAAAACCGGGATTTTTCTCAAGGCCGGACAGGTTGACGGAGACGACGGGGATGTACTCAAGGCCGGCCTTCACGAGCGCCTTGCGCAGCAGATGGATGTAATTGGACGCGCGGCAGCCGCCGCCCGTCTGCGTAATGAGAAGCCCCACCTTGTGCCTGTCGTAATTGCCGCTGTTGACGGCTTCGATGAGCTGCCCGATGACGAGCAGCGCCGGGTAGCACGTGTCGTTGTGCACGTATTTGAGCCCGGTGTCGACAATGCCGCGGTGCGAGGTCTCGAGCATGACGATCCTGTACCCGTCCAGCTCGAAGACCTTTTTGAGCACGGTGAACGTGACGGGCAGCATCTGCGGCATCAGGAGCGTGTAGTCCCGCTTCATCTCCTCCGTGAAAAGGAGGCGTCCTGTCTTGTCGTATGTAAGTTTAGCCATTTCAATCTCCAATGAATCGTCATGCTTGCGTTGCCATGCAATCAGGAAAGACCGCGGCTCTCATCGGCTCCCTCTTGAGGGAGTGTCGGCGCGCGGCGTTTAACCGCTGACGGCTGAGGGAGTTTAAGCGCGGCGCCGTAAAGCACACCACCGCCGTCTGCAGGCGGCACCTCCACCAAGGCGGAGGTAAGCAGACGCCTTACTGCAGCCGCGTGAACCCGACGTGCCCTCATAGCGCTCCCTGGGGGAGCTGTCGGTGAAACCGACTGAGGTGTGAAAGCCTATGCCGTTTCCTTCGCCGTTTCCCTGTCCCGCGAATCCATCGCGGCGATCAGGCTCCGGATGCGGATCCGGACGGCGCCGAGGTTGTTGATGTCGTCGATTTTGATCTGCGTGTAGAGCTTGCCGCCGGCCTCCAGGATGCTTCGCAGCTCGTCGGTCGTGATGGCGTCCGTGCCGCAGCCGAAGGAGACGAGCTGGACCAGCTGCATGTCGGGCTGCGTCACGACGTACCGTGCGGCGTTGTACATGCGCGCCTGATACGTCCACTGGTTGAGGACCTTCCGGCTCTCCCGGCCGAGGATGTGCGACACGGCGTCCTCGGAGACGAGCACGAGCCCGTACGAGGTGATGAGCTCGTCGATGCCGTGGTTGATCTCCGGGTCGATATGGTACGGGCGCCCGGCGACGACGAGGATCCGTTTGCCGTTTTCGCGGGCGTAGCGGATATACTTTTCACCCTCCCGGATAATGTCTTCCCGGAAGGTCGCGTAGGCGCCGTACGCGCTCCGCGCGGCTTTTTTCGTTTCGCTTTTCGGGATATCGAACTGTTCGAGGAAATACTCGCCGGCCTTCTCCGCGAATCCCCTCTTTTTATGGAGGCCGAAGTACGGATTCAGAAAGCGCGCCGTCTTGAGCCGCGGCATGTTGGCCGCCAGCAGCTCCGGGTAATACGCCACGACCGGGCAGTTGTAGTTGTTGTCGCTTATATTCTCGTCGAAATTATACGGCATGCACGGATAGAAGATCGTCTCCACGCCCATGTCCAAAAGATGCTCGATATGGCCGTGCATGAGCTTGGCCGGATAACACACCGTGTCCGACGGGATCGTGCGCTGGCCCTTGACGTAAACCGACCGGGACGAATCCGGCGAGAGCACGACCTCGAAGCCCAGCTTTGTGAAAAACTCGAACCAGAAGGGCAGGTTCTCGTACATGTTGAGCCCGAAGGGGAGGCCGATCCTGCCGCGCCGGCCGTCGCCGGCCCCCTTGCCCTGCAGGGCGCGGAGCCTGTCGTATTTGTATTTCATGAGGTTGGGTTCTTTTGCCGCCGCGATGCCGAGCGGCTTGGAGCAGCGGTTGCCCGAGATGTAGCGGCGGCCGCCGTCGAATGTGTTGACCGTCAGGCTGCAGTGGTTCGTGCAGCCCATGCATAGGGTCGGCTTCGATTTGTGGGTGAAAGCCTCAAGGGCCGCGCTGTCGAGCAAAGTCGATGCGGACCCGCGCGCGTCCATCGCGGACAGCGCCGCGCCGTACGCGCCCATGAGGCCCGCGATCGTCGGACGCGTGACGTCCCGCCCGATCTCGCGCTCGAAGCCTCTGAGGACCGCGTCGTTTAAAAACGTGCCGCCCTGTACGACGATGTGCCGGCCCAGTTCGTCCGCGCTGGATGCCCGGATCACCTTATAGACGGCATTTTTGACGATGGAGATGGACAGCCCCGCCGAAATGGCCTCGACGGACGCGCCCTCCTTCTGCGCCTGCTTGACGCTGGAATTCATGAAGACGGTGCAGCGCGAGCCGAGATTGACGGGCGCGGGGTCATGGAGGCCCAGCTTGGAAAATTCCGAGATCCCGTAGCCCAGCGCGTTGGCGAACGTCTCGATGAAGCTGCCGCAGCCGGACGAGCAGGCCTCGTTGAGCAGTATGCTGTCCACCGCGCCGTCCCGGATCTTAAAGCATTTGACATCCTGGCCGCCGATGTCGATGATGAAATCGGCGTTTTTTTCGAAATGGCGCGCGGCCCTGAAATGCGCCATTGTCTCCACGAGGCCGAGATCGACCCGGAACGCGTTTTTGATGAGGTCTTCGCCGTAGCCGGTGACGGCGCTGGAGCGGAGCATGACCCGGCCGCCGAACCGTTCGTAAATCGCCTGAAGCTGGTTTTTGACGATCGACACGGGGTCGCCCCTGTTTGAGGCGTAGAAGCTGTAGAGGATGCCGCCGTCCGGCGTGACGAGCACGAGCTTCGTCGTCGTGCTGCCCGCGTCGATGCCGAGGTACGCGTCGCCCTCGTATGTATCCGCGTCGACCGTCACGGGCGTGGCCCTGTCGTGCCGCGCCCTGAAGGCGTCGTATTCCTCCTGCGACGTGAACAGCGGGTCCATGACGTCCGTCAGGACCGACGCGTCCACGGAGCGCTCCAGCTGCGCCAGCAGGTCCTCGAACGCCGACTCGCCGCCGTCCGCGACGAGCGCCGCGCCGAGCGCCGCGAAGCAGTCGGCGTTTTCGGGGAAGACGGCGTGCTCCTGATCGAGCTCGAGCGTTTCGACGAAGCGCTGCCGCAGACCTTTGAAGAAGGTCAGCGGGCCGCCGAGGAAGACGAGCTTGCCGGTCAGCTCCCGCCCCTGCGTCAGGCCCGTGACCGTCTGGTCGACGACGGCCTGGAAGATCGACGCGGCGACGTCCTCGCGCCGGCCGCCCTGGTTGAGGATCGGCTGGATATCGGACTTGGCGAAGACGCCGCAGCGCGAGGCGATCGGGTATATTTTTTCGTGGCGGAGCGACAGTTCGTCCAGCTCCGCGATACTGACGTTTAAAAGCGTCGCCATCTGGTCGATAAACGAACCGGTGCCGCCGGCGCACGAGCCGTTCATCCGTTCCTCGAGCCCGCCGCCGAAGAAGATGATTTTCGCGTCCTCGCCGCCGAGCTCGATGACGGCGTCCGCGTCGGGGATATACGCGCGGACGGCCGAGGCCGTGGCGTAGACCTCCTGCACGAAGCGCATGCCGGACGCCTTGGCCACGCCGAGGCCGGCCGAGCCCGTGACGGCGGCCCGGACGCTCTGCCCCGCCAGCGTGCCGGACGCCGAGCGCAGCTGCTCGGCCGCTTTCTCGCGCACCTTGGAGTAGTGACGCTCGTACGCGCGGAAGATCATCCGGCCGCGCTCGTCGAGCACAACGGTCTTGACCGTTGTGCTGCCGATATCGATCCCGATTCTGTAAGTCATAATAACACCTTTTATCATCGCGGCGAATCTGATTTCGCCGTGATTGGCCGGCTTTTCCGGTATTTTGTAAAACGGGCTGTTTCTTCCGTGAAACAGCCGCAGACCGCGCGCGCCCTGACGCGATATGCGTTAAAGATCATTATACAGCCGATATCGGTAGAATTCAACATTTTGAGGGGATTTGTTTTTGGCAAAAAGCATTGAACGCCTTTATGCGGGATGGTATAATCATCTTTGATGTAAAAAAACGGGAAGTGACGCTTTATGAGCACAGGGAGAGAGTTTATTGACTTCATGTCGGGCGCGGGTGTTTTGATCTTCGGCGACTTCACGACGAAGAGCGGGCGGAAAACGCCCTACTTCATCAATACCGGCAATTACAGGACAGGCGCGCAGATTGCGCGGCTCGGCGATTACTATGCCGACTGCATCGCCGAAAGCGGCGAGACGTTCGACGCGCTGTTCGGCCCGGCCTACAAGGGCATCCCGCTGTCGGTCGCGGCGGCGTCCTCGCTCTACCGCAATTACGGACGCGACGTCCCCTATTGCTTCAACCGGAAGGAAGCCAAGGACCACGGGGAGGGCGGCGCGATCGTCGGCTATCGGCCGAAGGACGGGGACACCCTCGCCATTGTCGAGGACGTCGTCACGGCCGGCACGGCCGTACGGGAAAGCATCGCCCTGCTGGCCGGCATCGCGTCGGTCACCGTCGGGGCGCTGTTTGTCTCGGTGGACAGGATGGAACGCGGGACCGGCAGCCTGTCGACGCTCGACGAGCTGCGGGAGACGCTGGGCATACGCGTCTATCCCATCATCACAGTGCGCCAGATCATCGACGCGCTGCCCGACGGGGATGGCCGGAAGGCGGATATGGAGGACTACCTGAGCAGATACGGGGCGGATCGGGTGGCGCCATGAGTATTCACGACGGCCACAGGGAACGGATGAAAAAGCGGTTTTGCGAGCATGGACTGGACAATTTTGAAGACCACAACGTCCTCGAGCTTTTATTGTTTTATGCTTTGCCGCGCTCGGACGTGAATCCGATCGCCCACAAACTGATCGACAAATTCGGTTCCCTGGCCGCCGTGTTCGACGCGCCGGCCGACGAGCTGACCAAGGTTGCCGGGATCAGCGCCAATACGGCGATTTATATCAAGCTGATCCCGCAGGTCGGCCGCCGGTATCTGATGTCGCGGACAAGATACGAGGACATCCTGGATTCCACGGAAAAGGCCGGTCGGTATCTCCTGCCGCATTTTTTTGCCGAGCGCGACGAAATCGTGTACATGATCTGTCTGGACGCCAAATGCAAGGTATTAAACTGCAAGCTGCTGTTTCGCGGCAGCGTCAATTCCGCGAACGTCAGCGTCCGGAAGATCGTCGAGAACGCGCTGCTGTACAATTCCACGAGCGTCATCATCGCCCACAACCACACGAGCGGGATCGCGCTGCCGTCGCACGAGGACAAGCTCACGACGCGGCGCATCGAAAACGCGCTGCGCGCCGTCGACATCGTCCTGGCCGACCATATCATCGTTGCCGACGACGACTTTGTCTCCCTGGCCGACAACGGTTTTTTTAAATAATTACGGTGTAAAATCTGTTGAGGTTAAAAAATCAGCAGCTACATATCAATAAAGCAAAAGCCGTTATGTTATGCATTGAGGATAAATATGCCGGAATTTAAAGTCATCAGTGAATACACGCCCTCCGGCGACCAGCCGGAGGCGATCGAGGCGCTCGCGCGCGGCCTCGGGCTGGGATTCGAGGAGCAGACGCTCCTGGGCGTCACCGGCTCGGGCAAGACGTACACGATGGCCAAGATCA
The DNA here is from genome assembly GCA_964391385.1 of uncultured Papillibacter sp. Taxonomy (GTDB): domain Bacteria; phylum Bacillota; class Clostridia; order Oscillospirales; family Oscillospiraceae; genus Sporobacter. Next base: position 3,921 of record CAYMLM010000077.1, on the reverse strand, counting down.
TCGAAAAAATACAGCGGCCGACGCTCGTGCTGGCGCACAACAAGACGCTGGCCGCGCAGCTTTGCAGCGAGTTCAAGGAGTTTTTCCCTGAAAACGCCGTTGAGTTTTTCGTGTCCTACTACGACTATTATCAGCCGGAGGCGTATATCCCGCATACGGACACGTATATCGAGAAGGACAGCTCCATCAACGACGAGATCGAGCGCCTGCGGCATTCCGCGACCTCGTCGCTCTTCGAGCGGCGGGACGTCATCGTCGTGTCGTCCGTCAGCTGCATTTACGGCCTCGGCGACCCGATCGATTACGCCAACATGGTCGTCTCCCTGCGCGTCGGGCAGACGCGCGAGCGGGACGCGCTCCTCAAAAAGCTCGTGGAGATCCGCTACGGCCGCAACGACATCGCGTTTGAGCGGAACATGTTCCGCGTCCGGGGAGACACGGTGGAGATCTTCCCGGCCTACGCGCGGGAAAATGCCGTCCGGGTCGAATTTTTTGGCGACGAAATCGAACGAATCAGCGAAATAAACGTCATAACGGGCGTACCGGTCCGAAGCCTGTCCCACGTGGCGATCTACCCGGCGTCGCACTACGTCACGACGGAAGAAAAAATGGAGCGCGCCGTCGGCGAGATCATGCGGGAGATGAAGGAGCGCGTTGAGTACTTTGAAAGCGCGAACAAGCTGATCGAGGCGCAGCGCATCCACCAGCGCACCATGTACGACGTCGAGATGATCCGCGAGCTCGGCTACTGCACGGGCATCGAAAACTACTCCCGAATCATCAGCGGAAGGCCGCCCGGCTCCGCGCCGATGACGCTGCTCGACTATTTCCCGAGAGATTTCGTCCTCTTCGTCGACGAGAGCCACGTGACGCTGCCGCAGGTGCGCGCGATGTACAACGGCGACCGCGCCCGGAAGGAAAGCCTCGTCGAGTACGGCTTCCGCCTGCCGTCGGCCTTCGACAACAGGCCGCTGAAGTTTGAGGAATTCACCGACCGCGTGCGTCAGGTCGTCTATGTTTCCGCCACGCCGAGCGAGTACGAAAAATCGCGTTCCTCGCAGGTCGTCGAGCAGATCATACGGCCGACGGGGCTTTTGGACCCAACGATTACGGTGCGGCCCGTCGACGGACAGATCGACGACCTGATCGGGGAGATCGGCGCGCGGGCGGCGAAAAACGAGCGGACGCTCGTCACGACGCTCACGAAAAAAATGGCGGAGGACCTCACCGGTTACCTGACCGGCGCGGGCATTCGCGTGCGCTACATGCACCACGACATCTCGACGATCGAGCGCATGGAGATCATCCGGGACCTGCGCCTGGGAGAATTCGACGCGCTTGTCGGCATCAACCTCCTGCGGGAAGGGCTTGATCTGCCCGAGGTGTCGCTCGTGGCGATCCTCGACGCCGACAAGGAGGGATTTTTAAGGAGCGAGACCTCGCTCATCCAGACCATCGGGCGCGCCGCCCGGAACGCGGGAGGCGCCGTCATCATGTACGCGGACACGCTCACGCGGTCCATGCGCGCGGCCATCGGCGAGACGGAACGCCGCCGCGCCAGGCAGGCGGCCTTCAACGAGGCAAACGGCATCGTCCCGAAGACGATCGTCAAAAGCGTACGGAACCTGCTCGAGATCTCGGTGGAGGAGGATGCTGCGGCCAAGAGCGACGGCGAGGTCAAAATGACGCGCCGCGAGCTCGAAGAGGCCGTGGCCAAGCTCGAAAAAGAGATGCAGCACGCGGCCAAAATGCTGGAGTTTGAATACGCCGCGGTCCTGCGCGACCGGATCATCAAGCTCCGGGGGCATTAGATCACATCATAGGAGTTGAATCGTTGAACATACTTGACTTGCTGCAGGCATCCGAATTCGGGAAGATCGTCCTCACCTTTTTCGTTTCGATGCTGCCCATAATCGAGCTGCGCGGGGCGCTTCCCCTCGGCGTCGCGATGGGCCTGACGCCCGTCATGAGTCTCATCGTCAGCGTCGTGGGCAACATCCTGCCCGTCCCCTTTATCATCTTATTCGTCCGGCGCGTTTTTACGTGGATGCAGAGCAGGAGCCCGCGGCTTGCCCGCATCGCTCAAAAGCTCGAAAGCAAAGCCTGGTCAAAGCGCGACATCCTGTACAAGGGCGAGATCATCGGGCTTTTCCTGTTTGTCGCCATCCCCCTGCCGGGCACGGGGGCGTGGACGGGCGCGCTGATCGCGGCGATCCTCAACATCCGTCTCAAGGTCGCGTTCCCGGCCGTCCTGGCGGGCGTCGTGGCTGCCGGCCTGATCGTGTTCGGCATTACGTACGGCTTTACGAAAGCCATCTCGTAGGGCTTTAACTGTGACAGTGTAATCGAAAAGCCTCCGACTTTGGGTCGGAGGCTTTTCGAAAAGAGAGGGAGTTATTCGGGATAAATTGAAGCGTTCATTACAGCCAGGGAGTGGGGGGAGGATAGTACGGTGAATTAGGGACATCTGGAGTATGGTTAAGAGTTGCGCTGGTCGTATAATGATCGTTTCAACGTCTTTAATATAAACTATATTTAAGTTTTTTGTGTGAATAGACTTTTAATAATTTGTAAATTAGTGCCTGTCTGATGCATCCGGGTCCGTCGGCGCCGTTTTCCCCGACCCGCTTTTCTGACTGGCCAGCGTCAGCGTGAACGTGAATTTGGTAAGCCCCTCGCGGCTTGTGACGAAGATATCCTCGTTGTGGTTGTCCAGGATCGTCTTGACGATATAAAGGCCGAGCCCGGTCCCCTCGCGGTTTTCGCTGCGGGAACGGTCTGTTTTGTGGAAACGGTCGAATATCAGCGGCATCTCGTCGGCCGGGATCGTGTCGCCCTTGTTTTCGACCGACACATACGCCTTCGAGCCCTGCTTCCACAGGCTGACGCGCAGCGTCGAGCCCGTCTCGGCAAACTTGACGGCGTTGTCGATCAGGTTGTAGACGACCTGCGTAATGGAATCCTTTTCGCCGCGCGTGATGATCGGCTCCTCCGGCAGCTCGGGGGCGACGTCGAGGCCCTTTGCCTCGATCTTCCCGCCGAGGCCGAGCAGCGCCAGCCGGAGGACCTCCGACAGGTCGAAGCTGCCGCGCAGCAGCGCTTCCGCGGTTGTGGACTGGATGCGCGACATCTCCAGCATATTCCGGACAAGACGCGAGAGCCTCTTCGTTTCGGAAGAGATGACCTCCAGATACCTGCGCTCCTGCTCCTTTGGGATCGTCCCGTCGAGAATCCCGTCCGAAAAGCCGGAAATGACGGTCATCGGCGTTTTCAGCTCGTGCGAGACGTTTGCGATGAAATCGCGGCGCAGGCTTTCCGACCGCTCGAGCGAATCGGCCATGAGGTTGAACGCGTCCGTCAGCTGGCCGATCTCGTCGACGCGGCCCGTGTCCTCGACCCGGGCGGAAAAGTCGCCGTGCGCGAAACGCCGGGCGGCCAGGGACATCTCCTTGAGCGGTTCGGCCTGCCGTTTGGTTGTGATGAACGAAACGACAAACGTCAAAAACAGGACGCTGACGGAAATGAGCAGGAATACGGCCGCAAACTGGCGCCAGAGCATGTAGATATCGTCCGTCCTGCCGGACAGGAAAACGTAGCCCGCGACGTACCGGTCCGGTCCGCTTAAAAGCGGTACGCCCATCACAAAGCGCGTTTCCTTGTACAGGCCGCTCAGATTCGTATTTTTGCTGAAGATATTGTCGGGCGTGATCTGCGTCAAAACAGACTCCGGTATGCTTTTTCCGATATATTCGGAAACGGGCGCTTCGTCGGAGCCGGATACGACGGTGCCGGCGGCGTCCGCCACGAGGATGTGATAGCCCGAGGAATACGAAATCGCCGTGATGATGGCGTGCATTTCCTGAGTGTTCAGCGCCCAGACCTGTTCAAAGGCGGATATAAAGCGGGTGGTATTACAGGCCG
>CAYMLM010000076.1:9012-11865 GCA_964391385.1 uncultured Papillibacter sp. | reverse complement strand
CGGCTTGCCGGGCGACTTGCCGGGCGACTTGGGCGGCTTGCCGGGCGCCGGCTCAAACAGCATTTTTGGATCCTCACCGGCTCCCTACGGCGCGACGGCGCCGGTCCCAAACAGAGGAGAATCCGCCGCCCAGTTGTGTCCGCCTGGAGCCGCGCCTGACAGTACCAGAGCAGATAACATCAAATATCAGCTGGCCGGTCTGAAGGAGATCCAGGATGTGAACGTTGTGGTTATCGGAAACAGCTGCCTGGTCGGATATACTCCGACGGAGTCATCGACCGATCCGAACGCGACAAAAGACCTTGTGGCCGCCAGATGCAAACAAGCTGACAGCAACATTGCAGGCGTTACCTGCGGCGATACACCGGATATTAACTCCCAAATTGCCGGGATTAACAGTGATTTGCAGACCAGTAAACCGGCAGGGGATATGTCCTCCCGATTTAACGATATTGTAAAAGTAATCAACCCTAATCTCCGGTAACACAAAACTGGTTGCGGCCGTTTCCGGCTCAGCCGCATGCGGACTTGGTTCCCGTAACTGCTCTACAAATTGAACGCCCGGATAGCGCTGCGGCTGCAGGCGCCTTCCGGGCGTTTTACTATTATTCTATAGTACGTAAACCACAAAGAGCCAAAACGGCGACAATAGTTATTGCTTTTAGCAGCTGGTTTTTGTAATATATTCCCCAGTGGGATTCTATAGACAGAGGGACTTATAATGACTGGAAACATTAAGCGGGAAATCGGCAGCCTTGAGAACAGGATATCGGATCTCGAGGCAAAACTGCGGGAAGAATTTGAAGGTACGAAGATCCTGCAGCGCATCTGCTCTGAACTGCTGATCGGCCATGACGATCAGTCGACATACAACAAGCTGCTTCATGCAGCCATGGAGATCATGCGCTCCGACTATGCAAGCATCCAGAAGCTTGACGTGACGGAAGACGGCAGGCAAGCGCTGAATTTACTGGCAGACATCGGTTTCAGCGACAAGGCGCGAAGGTTTTGGAAAACGGTCAGCGTCTCCTCCTTCACGACGTGCGGCGAGGCGCTGCGCTCCGGTCGGCGCTTTATAGTGACCGACGTAAAAAATTGTGACTGCATGCAGGGGACGGAGGACCGGCAGGTCTGCCTCCGGACCGGAATCCAGGCCTGGCAGACGACACCCCTGATTTCAGGGAACGGATTGACGGTCGGCATGATCTCAACCCATTGGCGCCGGCCGCACGAGCCCGCGGAACGGCAGCTGCGTCTTTTGGACATACTCGCGCGTCAGGCCGCGGACTTTATCGAGTGCAGGAAGGCTGAAGAAGCCCTGCGCAGGGCTTTTTTGCGCGAGACGGTTCTCGGTGAGCTTACAAGCCGACTTCTGCAGAGTGAAGATCCCCAGGCCGTCATGGAGGATATATGCAGAACGTCGATCGATTTTTTAAAGTGTGATGTTTTCATAAACTATATCATTGAAGAGGAGCGGCTGCGGCTGAACGCCTGTTTGGGCATATCGTCTCAAGCGGCTGAAAACATAAAATACATTGAGATCGGTGAGGCGGTTTCCGGAAAGGTATACGCACAGGGCAAACGCATCGTTGCGTCGCATGTTCAGGATTCGTCAGACCCGAGACTGAAACTTATAAGATCCCTCGGTATACAGGCCTATGCCAGTTTTCCGCTCAATTCAACAGATCGTATCATAGGAACCCTCTCCTTTGGAAGCAAAAAACGCAAGGCGTTTACGGAAGACGACCTGAACCTCATGAACAATATCACAGGACATATATCCATTGCCTTAAATCGCCTTATTATGTCGAAATCGCTGCGGGAGAGCGAACGGAAAGCGCGCGCACTCGTAAAGGAACTGGAGGAAGCCGATCAGAATAAAAACCAGTTTCTCAGTATCTTGTCGCATGAGCTCAGAAACCCTCTGGCGTCGATCACCGCGGGTTTGTCCTTGCTTGAGATATCCAGCGACGAAAAAAATGTGTCGGACGCCAGGGAAATCATGCAGCGTCAGGTCAAACAGCTTTGCAAGCTGGTTGACGATCTGCTGGACCTGACCCGGATTACACAAAACAAGATACAGCTTAAAAAAGAAACCCTTCAGATCAATGACTTAATTCTGAATATCGTCGATGACATGAAGCTGGGCTTCAGGAATAAAGGCGTTCATTTCTGGGTGAAGGTTCAGGCCCAGCCTGTCTTTGTTTATGCCGACCGCGTCCGAATCACACAGTGCATCGGAAATATTCTTACGAATGCTTTGAAGTTTACACAGAAAACGGGCGCCGTATGGCTGACCCTCGAACAGGAAAAGGACGATGCCGTCATCCGCGTGCGAGACAACGGAATCGGCATCGGCCCGGAAATGCTCTCACAGCTTTTCAAGCCCTTTACGCAGTCGTATTCATCCCCGGACCGGCATGACAACACCGGTCTTGGACTGGGACTTGCTATCGTGAAACATATCATAGAAATGCACGGCGGCCAGGTCGCCGCGCGGAGCGCCGGAATTGGACGCGGCGCCTTGTTCACATTACGCTTGCCGGCAGCTGCTGGAATGACAGAAACGGAGCTTGTCCGCGCCCGTCAAAAGCCAAAGCGTTCTTACAGGATTCTGATCATTGACGACAACAGCGACCTTACAAACATTTTGTGCACAGCCCTTGGCACCATGGGGCATGAAACTTACGCGGCCTGCAGCGGAAAAGCAGGCATAAAAAAAGCTCGGGAGATGAAACCCGACGTCATTTTCTGTGAGATCGGCCTGCCGGATAAAAGTGGTTATGAGGTTGCCGGACTCATAAAAAAAGACGCCGGACTCAAAAGCACGTATCTGGTTGCCTTAACAGGTTA
>CAYMLM010000076.1:0-8912 GCA_964391385.1 uncultured Papillibacter sp. | reverse complement strand
CATGCCGACGTTGAAGGCAGCGCAGAGACAGTACCTGCTGAAAGCATCCTGATAAATCAAAGAAGCGAGCTGGGGCCGCGTCCTGCTCGCTTCTTTTTACCGCTTTATATCTGCTGCAATTGTGAGATCAAAGCTTTTACATTAAACGGTTTTGTGAGATAGCCGACAGCGCCCAATGCCATAGCTTCCTGCATATCGTCGTCATTATCGAGGGCAGACAGCATAAACACCTTTGGCGTTTTCTGCATGTTAAGCCTGCGCAATTGACTCAGAACACCAAACCCGTTGAGCATCGGCATTAAAACATCCAGTACAACAATATCCGGCTGCTCCAGCTCAATGCACTTCAACGCCTCAAGCCCGTTGGCCGCAATACCGACCAGGCTTAGGCTGTCTTTGGCAAGAAGCTCAAGATATTCACCAAACAGCAAACAGAAATCCTCGTTATCATCCACAAGCAGAACTTTTTTGATATCGGCCATCTTTAGCTATTCCTTCATATTTAGTATACAATCCCGAAGCGCGTTCAAATCAAACGGTTTCACAAAAAAGGCGGACGCTCCCAGGTCGGATGCGCTTTGAGTTCTCATGTCATTATCCAGGGCAGACATCGCGATCACCAAGGGTTTGTTGTCTATATTCATGTCCTTGATTGCGCCAAGAACACCCAACCCGTCAAGCTGCGGTAAAATCATGTCCAAAAGCACGATATCAGGCTGCAGCGCCCTTACTAAACGAAGAGCCTCCAAACCGTTGGCCGCTGTTCCGACAACCTCGATATCATCTGATTGCGACAAAAACGCATCCAAAATACAGGAAAAATCAGTATTGTCATCTACGATAAGAACGCGAGCAGGATTGATATTCATAAAATCACCTGATCCGACGCCTATTATTGCGATAGAAGGTATTTTATGGACTGGACCAATTTATAGTAATTAACCGGCTGCGAGATCTGATGAATATTTTCCAGTTTCTTTAATTCATGATCTGTTGATGCCATCAATATCTTTAGATTCGTGAATTGAGCGCTCACATTCTTCAATAACTGATTCAGGATTTCCGGATCAAACAGACTCCCGTCAATAAACAAAGCGGCCGGTTTATTGCGCTCCACTGTTTGAAAAATGTCACTGTGTCTGCTGATGGATTTCGTATTGATGCCTTGTATATTGAAGATGCGCTCAGCCGGAAGGCGAATCATGTCGTCTTCCGTAATCAGAAGCACGTCCAGCCTATCACTGGAAACCACCTCCTTGAAAGCGGGCAAACGTATTGTAAAACAAGCCCCTTTGTCCGGGTTATTCTTAGCGGATATATCGCCGCCGTGGTTTTGAACGACAGCTTGTGATACGGTCAAACCCAAACCGGTGCCTTCGGGTTTTGTAGAATAATACGGTTTAAACAGTTTATCAAAGAGGTGGCCGGGTATGCCGGGCCCCGAGTCGCTTACGGATAATTCCGCCCAATCGTCATGCTGCTGCACGGTAATTTTGACCGTTCCCCGGCCGTTCATAGCCTCATAAGCGTTTTTTACGAGATTGATCAGCACCTGGGTTATCTGCCGTTTATCCATCTGAACGGACGGGGGCTCATTGACGAAAGTGTCAATTGTCAGATGCGCGTCATTAAACTCCATGCCTAACAGCGGTGTGAGCTCCCGGATGAAATCCTTCAGGTCGGTCTTCTCCATATTTGACACGACAGATTTCCCCAACTGCATAAAGTCATCCAATAAAAGTGATAATCTTCTGATTTCCTTCACGCCGATATCAACATACTTTCTTATATCGGGCGTACTCACTTTCAAGTCAATTATCTGGAGGATTCCTTTAAAGGTTGCCAGTGGATTTCGAATCTCGTGTGCCATGACGTTCATCGTATCGGATATATTGACGAGCCTTTCGATGCGGTCCCCCAACTCCTGCAGTCTGTAGAAATCGGTGCGGTCTCGGGCCAGGATCAGCCAGCCGGGGAGCTCGGGCCCGCCTTCCAGGGGGTAGATATCCCAATCGATCATTTTGTTCTCTGCCGCTGCCAGGGTATCTTTGCAGCCCTTGTAGATCTTATCCGATTCCCGTTGTATGCAGGTGTGCCAGGGCGCCTCTATCTCGCTGATGGATCTCCCGAGCAAATCCTGAAATGATTTGCCAAGCATGACGGAAGCCGCCTTGTTGGCATAACATATATTCCGTCTCCGATCGACAAGCAAAATCAGATCGTCTATCGATCCGAGTATGAGAGAACTCTTTGATTCCATCAGCTTCAGTAAGGAATCGATCTCAAACGCTATGCTGCATTCCTGAACCAGATAACCGAGAAATTCATTCATACGCCCGGTATTCAGCGGCTCAACAATTCCCAGCGTGCCGCGCAGGGCGATATTATCTATCAAAACACAAACGGTGTGATCCGTCTTTTGGACCCTGCCATCGGATGCTGTTTGGCATTGTCCTTTTGTGACGGTATAATTGTTGCCGTCGACGGTATATTCAAGCCAGCTGCCGGAGGCGTCGAGCAGGATAACCGCCGCGCTTAAGATGAGGTCCAGGACAGTGTCCAGCGCTTGATGCTCGCTGCGGAACATGGAGAGAATCGTTTGGTTTATATGATGAAGCGCGGCAAGCTCCGTCGCAATCTGCCCGCCGTTCCACTGATCCGTAAGAATGACGAGAAAACTGCCCAGCAGCTCTTTGGCCGAGCGGACCTTGTCGTGAAAGCTTAGATCGCCAGTATTCCCGCGGCATAAAAATCTGCGTGCGATAACCCTGTAGTTATTGGAGAGCTCAAAAATCTCCCGATCGATTTCCTCGCCGTTCAGCTGATCCTGCGGCTCGTCGCGACACATATTGCTATTCGGTTCGTAAGCATCGGCGGGCGGCAGCTGCCGATGGCAGACGGGGCAGTTGTCGCACACGGAAATGTGCGCGGCTGTACCCGCGACCTGGAATACAAGATTGATTTCAAGAGCCCTTGCCGTGCTATCCAAAAACTGCAGCCAGCGCTGGGACTCCAAAAGGTTTTTCGCCTCGTTGCTTACACTCGTATCCATACTATACCGCGTCGTTTCGAAGGTGAATTCCGTCGCTTGTTATAACAAATTCCTTTAGACTGAGATCATGGTTGCACGAGCGTGCCTTGACAATACGTATGTATCGTTTTACGTCGGAGCCTTCCTCTTTCGTTTCCAGAAGGACTAAATTGTCGGCAATATAGCTGATGCTGTGCTTCGTATACTCCACAACATTCATGGAGCTGTGAAGCTCATTCGTCAGCAGCGCCGTAACGCCCATTGTCTTCAGATAATTCGTTAAAGAGAACATGTAATCGGTATATTTGATTTTATCCTCCAGGCCCAGTTCGAAGGCGGATATGGAATCAATGACAAGGCGGGTTACCGTCAGCGTTTGAATATAACTTTGTATGGCATAAATATGCTCGTCCATGTCGAGCTCGATCGGCGACAGGTGAATCAGCTTTAATTTGCCGCTGTCGATATAAGGCTTTAAATCAAAGCCGATGGACAATGCGCTGTTTAAATACTGAGTGGGGTTTTCTTCGAAGGTGATAAGCAGGACCGATTCGCCGTTGACAAGACCGTTGAACGCAAAAGTTGCGCCCATGACCGTTTTTCCGGTGCCCGCTCCCCCGCTGATCAATGTAATTGTGCTTTCAGGGATTCCCCCGCCCAGCATTTTATCGATTTCCGCATTGCCGGTTGATATTTTTGTTGTAAAATCTCTGATATAGTGCTGAGCGGTTACATCAGGATTCAGGCGGGGAAACAGGGAAAGCCCGCTGTTCGTGATTTTAAAGTGTATTTCTCCGTTGACGTAGTCCGTTCCGCGCATTTTCAAAACACGCATATAGCGTTTTTGATAGCGTTTTTCCTCCGTTCCGCTTAAATATATGATCCCGTCCACAATAGCGCTCTCCGGCCTGGTCATTATTTCACTTTCCGTATATTCGCCGATAAACAATGCCATGCAGTCCCAAACGGCGAGCTTTATGGACAGATCGAGCAAGAATTCGCGCATATCGAACGAAGAGGAAATAATATCGTCCAACACCCTCAAGGTATCGACGACGACAATGGCCGGCTGAAATTTTCGCATCAGTTCGTCAATCAGGGGCAAAATTTTCGCAGGTCCATCCCGGCGCATTATGGCGCTCAGATCATAATAGAACACGCTGGACTGAAATTTTTCTATATCAAAGTAGTTAAATTCATTTTGATATTTTATAACCTTTACCTGCGGTTCACTCATGGTCGTCAGGTATAAAACCCTGTTCTCGGCCGAAGCGTTATGAAAAACGATTTGGCTTGCTAAAATTGTCTTGCCGGTCCCGGGACTTCCGGCTATGAGTATGGAAGAACCCTCAGGGAGTCCCCCTTGCAGTAGTTGATCAAGGGACTCAATACCTGTAGAAATTCTGTTCATTTATTTATCCGCCTTTGGCGTTTTTATTCCGTCCAGGTTATCCGTCAGCTTCTGAGCGACCTGAATGCCGACCAGGCGGCTCAATGTATCAATAATAGATACGACAAATTCATTGGCAATCTGCTCCGCTTTTTCACTAGTCAAATCATCGAGGCCGTCGAGGTTAATGCCGTCTTCAGAAAACCTGATCTTTTCCGCGTCGGGATACTTGATTTTTGTCTTCCATATGGAACGTTCCAAAACAATCAGCATCACATGAATGCCGATTGCTGAAGAAGCTGCGCTGAAAATTTCAGGCATTTTCTCTTTATACGTACGTTTTTCATCGTTGCCCACACGACCCACTTCTCCTTTTAATCCACAGCAATAACAATAATATACAGCGCGGAGAAGATTGTCAATAAATGTTTTATCTCCCCGCATAGTAAAACCTTGCAGCTCTCCCTGCAAGGTTTCTTCATCTGATGACAACGGTAAAATCGGTTTCGTTCGTATAACCGCTATACTCTTTGGCTTCGTTGGATTCCACAAAGAAGGAAATTTTCTTCCTCCCAATCAGCTATAATGCTTTTGACCTTTTCATACAGGTACTCTTCCAAATTGATCATCATTACACCCCCGTTACTCACTATTTTCACTGTGTTGTTACTGTGTATTTGATCGTGCAAAATAGGGAAAAGCATACCCAAAATGCTAAACATCTTTTGTGGCAGAAATCCCCGGAACCATTGATAACACAATGATTCCGGGGATTCCCGCCGTAGCCTTAGAAAATCCGAGTGACAAGACTTGAACTTGCGGCCTCTTGACCCCCAGTCAAGCGCGCTACCAACTGCGCCACACCCGGCTATTGAGTTGTGCGCCCGCGTCAGGCGAGTGCGCCTGAATTTGAGCGGCCCAATGATAATAGCATAAAACGATACGTATTGCAACCGTTGAATTGAAATTTGCGGCGCGCTCTGAATTTTAACGCCGCGCCGCGAGCGCCCGCTCAAAAGTGGAAGCGCTTGATGAGCTCGTTTTTGTACTTCTTGTCCGCGAAGATGAACATCCCGAGCAGCGTGAAAAACGAGTAGAACGCCGACGCGATGCTCGGCCAGGCGCTCTCGACGAGGCCCGCGACGACGGAGATCAAAGGCAGCAGCCCCAGGATGATCGTGATAAACTGGTACAGGGCGTACTCCCGCCATCTCATGCGCCGGATGAGGATGACGAGCGTGATGACGGTCGTGGCCGCGATGAACAAAAACGGGATGACATAGTCGAGGCTCCAGCCCGTCGTCTTCGTCACGAACTGCGCCATGACGAAAAACAGGCACAGGCACACGGCGTCGACCATGATGTGGTGTCCCACGTTTTTTCTGGCGATGAACGGATATCCGACGGCCGCCCACGCAAACCCGACGCCTCCGGCCACGATCAGCGACCAGAGTATTCCGTTGTAGGCCAGGATATTGATGAGCACGCACCCGCCGACGGCCAGCACGGACAGAAAAAGAAAGATGCGGAACGTCAGGTCGTATTTGATCGCCCCGCTGCTGGCCGGATAAAGCCCGTCGTCAGGAAAGACGTCATCGGGACAGACGCCGTCGGGACAGGCGCCGTCGGGACAGGCCGAGCCGCCGTCCTCCGCCGGGCACGCCGCGCAGGCGCCGTTTTCCGCGTCGGACAGGTCCGAGGCGCACAGCGGGCACAGCGGCTGCTGCGTGTTGACATTCAGCGCGCAATTTTTACAGTATTTCATTGGGACACTCCGTAGTTTGTTTCTATCACGACGTCCAGGCCCTCGCGCGCGAGGTGCCGGAAGTAAAAGCGCTCGATGTCCGCCTCCTCCATGACGCTCGAAAACGAGATCACCGCGCTCCCGCCGAACGTGCAGACGGAACAGCAAAGCATGTTTTTCACCGGCGGGCCGAGGATGAAGTCGAACCGCGAGACATACGCGCCCATGGATTCCGGCAGCGTGACGACGCCCAGGTTCGACAGCGTCGAGGTCACGAGCCGCTCGCCGTACCGGTTGTACGCCGTCCGAAGCGCGATATTTTTCATGACAAGCGGCGTCAGGCGCATGAAGGGGTTTAGCTCCGCGGCGACGTTGGCGCTGATCTTCTCGACGAACTTTTCCTTTTTCATGTCGCCGGCGAGATTGATGCGGACCGCCGCGAGAACCTCCTCAAACGTGTAGTCCCCTTCCGAAAACCGCATGCCGACATTGATGTACGAGGAAAAGTTGCGCAGCGTCTTCGACGGGAAAAAGCGCCGGAGATTGACGGGCACGGAGACCTTGACGGGCAGCTCGTCGCCCCTGCCGCTCAGTTGCGTGTCGTAGACCGACCAGATCAGAAGCGCCACCAGGTATTCCGTCACGGTCGCGCCCATGGCCTTCGACAGGCTCTTGAGCGCCTCGGCCGGGACGATCCCCTGCGTCAGCCGCACGTACTCGCGCGGGATGCCCGTCCCCTTGATCTGATACGCCCTTTGTTCCGTCCGGTCCTTCTTCGCGTTTTCGTCGTAAAACTTCAGGAAGCTGTCCTCGACCTCGGCCACCGACGGGACCCTGTTGGTGTCGGCGGGCTCCTCGTCGTCGGCGACCGGCTTTCCCTGCAGGGACAGATACCTGTAGAGAAGCGCCTTCAGGAAAGCGCACGCGCCCGTGCCGTCCGCGACGGCGTGGAAGACCTCCAGGCTGATCCGGTGCTGGTAGTAGCACACGCGCAGCAGATAGCCGTTGTTTTCCTCAACCCGGATCGGCCGGCAGACGGGCGCCTTTTCCGGCGTCACGACCAGCTCGTCCGGATTATGCTCGAAATAGTACCAGAACAGGCCCTTCCGGATGCGGACATTGAAGGACGGAAATCGCGGCAGCGTCGCCGTTACGGCCCTCTGGAGGATGTCCGGATCGACCGCCTCCGTCATCTGCGCGGAAACCCTGAAAACTGATTCCCGGCTGGACTTTCTGACAGCCGGGTATATTTTGGCGGCGTTGTCGAGCCTGTACCACCTGTTTTCGTTTCGAATCGTGACAAAATTGGCCGACATATCAATTCCTTTTCAAGACGTCCTATTGCTAAATGTTAGCACGCGACCGGCCGTAAATCAAGTCGTTTTCAGTAATTTGACACCGTCCCGGCCGTTCCCGGCGTCGCGGCCCCGTATGATTCTCCCGTGATTTTCCCCGTCACCGCGCCGGCGCTCAGGTCCGTAAGGCGCGCGATAAAGGCCTGCGCGTTTTCCGACGGGAAGAGCGCCGCGACGGTCACGTCCGCGCCGTAGTCGGTATGCTCGACCCGGCCGCCGAGCGCGGCCGCCTCGTTTTTGACGCGCTCGTACAGGCCGTACGGGCAGACCGCCTCGACCGCCGTCCACAGCCGCAGCTCGCACAGCCCCGCCGCGTCGAGCGCCAGCTTCGCCGCGCGCGCGTACGCGCGCGTCAGGCCGCCCGCGCCGAGCAGGATGCCGCCGAACCAGCGCGTCACGACGCACACGGCGTCAAAGACGCCGGCGCGCCGCAGGACCTCGAGCATCGGCTGTCCGGCCGTGCCCTGCGGCTCGCCGTCGTCGGCGTACCGCTCGATCCCGCCGCGGAGGATATAGCACCAGCAGTTGTGCCGCGCGTCGTGGTACTTCGCCCGGACCCGGGCGAGCTCGGCGCGCGCGTCCTCCTCGGACGATACGGGCAGGACCTGCCCGAGAAACCGCGAGCGCTTTTCCGTGAATTCCGCCTCGCCGCGTCCCGCCGGCACAAGATACCCCATCGTCAGCTCCCCCGAGGCTTTGTACGGGGCTCGCCGGACGCTCCGTCCGCGTCCCCGTCGCCCGGCCGGTTCGTAAATGCTGTCTCCGTAAAGAGGATCGGCCGGCCCGGATTGTCCACCCGTTTGACGGCGAACAAACTGTGCAGCAGGCCCTTTGGGATGAAGAACTGGCACGCCACGCTCGAGGAAAACGTGATGAGCTCCTTCCCCTCCTCGCCGATGGTCAGCTCGATCTCGCCGCCGAGGTCGAGCATCCTTTCCGGGTCGGTGCCCGTAAAGGTGACAAACTGGTCGAAGTCGTGCGAATGCGTGCCCGGCTCCGGCGCGTTCGGCCGCGTGAGCGGCGTCCAGCGGCGGCAGATCGGCTGCTTCCCGCCCAGCTCGGCGCCGCAGAACGCGAGGCTGGGCAGGTTCGTCTCAAGATGCCTGCGGTTTTTTGCCCAGAGCGCCTCCCCCGATTTGAAAAACGCGCCGTAGCTGATTGGGTCCACGAACGCGTCGCCCACGGACGGGCCGAACGCGAACTCGTTGTACAGGATCGGAAACTTCGCGTTTTTGATCTGCCGGACGTCGGCGCGGTAGAGCATGCCCGGCGGGATATAGGCCGTCACGGCCTTGTCGAACGTAAACGTGCCGAGCTCCTCCGCGTCGCGCCCCATCGTGATCTCGAAGATCGGAAGAGCGTCGTGTAGGGAAAGAGTGTAGGATAGGGTGT
>CAYMLM010000075.1:0-11932 GCA_964391385.1 uncultured Papillibacter sp. | reverse complement strand
AGCCGTCATGAGAAGTGTCATTTCCGCAGCGCTGTTCCCCGGAAATGACGGATTTGATTTTATTTCCGTCGTGCGCGACGGAAACTCTGCGAGGCTTTAAACCAAATTAGCACGTTGTCTACACTTTAAGACGCCGCATCGTACGTGGATGCGGCGTCTTTATGTCCTGTATGCAGTATTATTTCTTTTCAATCATGATCTCGGCGTTTTTGGGCAGGGCAAGCCCGCTGGCGGCCTCGATGCCCTTGATGATGGCGGCTATCACCGGGCAGCCGGGATGCTTGCAGTATTTGTTTCCCAGCGCGCTGATCGGATCTTCCCCAAATCTGGAGAACGAAACCTCGTAGCCGTCCGCTTCCTTCAGCTCCTCCACAAGCGGCTTGAGGTTTGGGCAGTCGGTTTTAAAGTCGATCGTCACGGTCTGCATGTCGTCGGTATCAAATGTCATCTCCGATTTCAGCCCGCAAATTCCCGGATGAACCTTTACATCAATCATGCTTTCATCTCCTTTTTCTAAACATAGCGCGTCCGCCGGGCCTATTTCCGTAACGATGTCACAAATAGTCCTTTCGCCGGCGAATCCCGCGCCTGTCAGTCCAAAATCTTCTGGTAGGAGACCGCGTCGAGCCGCTTGCCGAACTTGATGCCGACCTCCCTGTAGTGGGCGCACTTTTCATAGCCGTTTTTTTCAAACAGCCGGATGCTGGCCGTGTTTTCGGCGCTGATCGCCGCGATGAGCACATGGAATCCCGCGTTTTTCGCGTACGTCTCGATGTGCTGTACGGCCTTGTCCCCAAGACCCCTCCCGCAGTATTCCGGTCTGAAATATATGCCGATTTCGGCTGTGCCGATATAAGCGTCCCGCGGCTTGAACTCGCGGATCGAGGCATAGCCGCAGACACATCCCCCGTCCGTCAGGACAAAGGTCTTGTATCTTTCGCCGCCTGAAGCGACGAGCTTTCTCATCTCGTCGGCCGTCATGGGCTGCGTGTGCCACGTTGCCGTCGTATTCAGCACGTAATAGTTGTAGATTTCCGTAAGCTCCGCAAGGTGCTCTTCCCTGTATTCCTCGATCCTTTCGCTCATATCCTCATCTCCCGTATGTCTGCGCGCCCGCCAAGCGCCATGCCATCTGATTATACTCTTTAACTCCGGCTTAGGCAAAGACCTTTTCGGCCTGTTTTGCGGAGCCAGCGGATAAAGTATCGAAAAAAAACCGTATAGCTGCACAAACACACGCACGCAGACTCATAAGCGGCCGGTTTTGGATGAATACTAGGGTTGCTGATGAATTGCTTTACCCGGCAGGAAAATGACGAAGGAGTAAGAATATGTTTAAACATGAAAAACAGTTGCTGAAGGAAGTCAGGATCGACAAACCCAATCCGAATTACGCCGCCATGCTGCAGGAGCAGATCGGCGGCGCGCACGGGGAACTGAAGGCGGCCATGCAGTATATGTCGCAAAGCTTCCGGATCAAGGACCAGCGGATCAAGGATCTGTTTCTGGACATCGCCGCAGAGGAGCTCGGACACATGGAGATGGTGGCGACAACGGTCAATCTTTTGAACGGGCATCAGGTGGACGCCGCCGCCACGACGGCCGGCAATATACAAGCAGCCGTGCAGACCGGACTGACGCCTGCGCTCACGAACGCGTCGGGCTATCCCTGGACGGGCGCTTATATGGAGGACACCGGCGATCTCGCCGCCGATATCCTCTCCGACATTTCGGCCGAGCAGCGGGCGAAGGTCGTCTATCAGTATCTCTACCGCCAGATCAACGACAGCGGCGTTCGGGAGACCATCGATTTCCTCCTCAACCGCGAGGAGGCGCACAACACGCTGTTCCGCATGGCGTTCAATATGCTCGAGGAGACGGGCTCCCTGTCCGACTGGGGCGTCACGCAGGATTCCAGGCAGTATTTCGACCTGTCCACGCCCGGCCAGTTCTTCAGCGCGGACAACCTGACAAATCCGAAACCGCCTAAATTCAACATCCCCAATCAGCAGAACACGCAGCCCGCCGGCGTGGCGCAATAGTATTATTTTAATCTTGAAGGAGAATAACAATGGGAATCGTAACAAATCAGACAACCAAATATCAAAAGTGCATCGATGCCTGCAAGCGGTGCGCGCAGGCGTGCGACGAATGCTTCGCGGCCTGCCTGGCCGAACCGGACGTCAACGCCCGGGTCGCCTGCATCGGCACCCTGGTCGAGTGCGCCAGCGTCTGTAACCTGGCCGGCTGCTCGATGTCCAGGGATTCCAAATTCGCCAAGGACATCTGCAACCTCTGCGCGTCGGTCTGCGACACGTGCGCCACGGACTGCGCCATGTTCAAGGACGACCACTGCGTCCAGTGCGCAAACGAGTGCAAAGCCTGCGCCGACGAGTGCCGCATGATGGTCCAGGGCCAGTAATCCGCGACAGACTGCAAAAATTCGCCGTGACTCTATTCCCGGCGTGCTCATGCCTCCGACAAGGCCCCATGTTTTGCACAGAGCAAGCATGGGGCCATAATCGTTCGAATATTAAGATGCGCAGGACATGTCTTTTGACAGCTTGAGAAAGCGTGACGGCATTTTTTATGGCTGCTGTTGGCCAGCAAGCGCTTCCCGTATGGCGTTACCAATCTCCTCGTAGCTCGTGCAGCGGCAGATGTTGCTCTGCAGCCATTCGTCGATCAGAATGTCCGGCGGATTCGGGTGCAGGGTCATCAGCGCGTGGCAGACCATCAGAAAGCCCGACGTGCAGTACCCGCACTGGAACGCAAACCTTTCGATGAACGCCTTTTGTATGGGTGTATTTTGGAGGCCCTCGACCGTTGTAATCTGCTTCCCGAGCGCCTCGGCCGTCAGCATGAGGCAGGATTTGACCGGCAGGCCGTCGACGAGCACCGTGCACGCGCCGCAGTCGCCGTTGAGACATCCCGGCTTCGCGCCCGTCAGCGCCAGCTCGTTTCGCAGCGTGTCGAGCAGGATGTCGCCGGGCCGGATGAGGGCTTCCCGGACCAGCCCGTTGACGTTCAGGCTCACAAGGGTTTTTTCCTTCAGCACAAACATGGCAGCTTCGCTTCCTTGATCGATTCGAGTATATTGACGAGCGTATTTTTCAGTACGAAACGGCGGTAACCGGCCGAGCCGTTCACATCGTCGAGCAGGATGCCGTCCAGAGCCCGGGCAGCCGCTTCCGCTCTTTCGGCAAAATCAGCTTTGCCGTCGTTTAAGATATTTTCAACGCCAATATCCCGCAACGGGTAGGACGCGAGGCCGGAAAAAGCTGCCCTCAGGCGGCCGTCCATGATCAGCGCGTCCGTCGTTAGAAGCGGATAATCGATCTTTTCGTTCTTCGTCTTCTTCTCATGATAATACGGCGCGACGGCAAACGCTCTCGCGACGGCGGCTCCGACGATAAATTCGCCCTTCGGCAGCAACAACCGTTCCCTGAAAACCTCATGAACCGGGTACTTTTTAAGCCCCTGCGGGCCGGCCGCCGTCAGCACGGCGTCGGCCAGCAGAAGCGGCAGAACCGTCTCCCTGTATATAATCGTGGACGCGAGGTTTCCGCCGAGCGTGATCTTGCATTGTATCGTGTGGTCGGCGATCCGCCCCGCGGTTTTGCCAAGCAGCGGGAACTTGTCCGACTCGGCGAGCTCGCCCAGCGTGAGCGCCGCGCCCAGATTCAGGACTTCCCCGTTGTCGTCGAGCGTGCGGCATTCGGGGATGCTCTTGATGTCGACCACCGCGCCGAAGCCCACGCTGTTCGCGCGCGCCATGCTGATGAGCTCCGTTCCGCCGCCGTAATAGACGGGCGACCTGCCGGCCTCGTCGAGCTGGCGGTACGCGTCGACGGCCTCGCGGACCGTAGCCGGCCTGCAGTATTCGAACTCAAACGGGATCATAGCTTTCCTCCCGTCACAGCCAGCCAGATCCTTTCAGGGACAATGGGCAATTCGTCCAGCTGGACGCCCGCGGCCACCGACAGGGCGTTGGCCAGCGCCGCCGGCATTCCGATGATGCCGTGCTCGCCCAGTCCTCTGGCCCCGTAAGGCCCGTCCAGGTTCGGCGTCTCAACGAAGCCGACGAGATACTGAGGCGTCTGGCCGAAGTGCATGACCTTGTACGTCCTCAGGCTCGTGTCGAGCACCTTCCCCGCCGGGTCATACTGGAAGTACTCCCGGCTGCCGAGCCCGAGCCCCATGCACATGCCGCCTTTGAGGAGGCCCTCCGCCATGGCGGGATTCACGACTTTCCCGGCGTCGACGACGGTGGCCGCCTTCAAAAGCCGGTACGTGTGCTCCCTCGTGTCGTATTCGACCTCGACGGCCTGCGCACCGACCGTCCAGTACGGCCCCGATTTCCCCTCGCCCGTTTCCTTATTCAGGAAATTTAGGTCGTGCATGACGAAGCCGCCGCGCCCGAGGAGCTGGCTGCCGATCGTGTTGCCGTTGTCGTACTGGTGTCCGTGGACAAGATCGGCGAACATGTGAAAGACGGACGGGTCGCTTTTCAGATAGACGCGCTCCTCGCCAAGGTCAAGCTCCTCGGGGACGCACTTCATGGCCGTCGCGGCGATGCTCTTGAGCTGGTTGACGACGTCGTCGGCCGCCGCGAGGACGGCGCGGCCGAGCATGTACGTCGTCATGCTCGCCACCGTCTTCCAGTGTCTGGGCGCGTATTTCGTACTGACGTCCATATTGACGTGGATTCGGTTTATGTCCATTTTCAGCGCCTCGGACAAAAGCTGCGCCGCCGTCGTCTTCATCATCGGCCCCATTTCGACGCAGCCGACATTCAGGTTGGCGCTGCCGTCTGGGTTGAAATCGATAAAGGCGCCGGAAACCGCGTCGGTCGGGGAATTGGACGTCTTCCAGAAGCACGCCATCCCTTTCGCGCGGATTTTGTTTCCGCCGAGCTCGAGCCTGTCGCCCTCCCCCCAGCTGACGAGGCTCTTCAGCCGGTCGATGCAGGCTTGAAGATCGCCGTAGTTGCTCCGCGTGATCTTCACCTGTGTCGGGGAGGTCTGGTCGGGTACGAGGGCGTTTTTATATCGAAGCTCGGCGGGATCCATCCCGAGCCTCCGGGCCAGCTTGTCCATCGTCCGCTCGATGCAGAAGGCCGACGACGCGTGGCTGAAGCCGCGAAACGACGTGGCGTACGGGTGGTTCGTATAGACGCACAGGCCGTCGCAGCTGACGTGATCGATGTTGTACGGGCCCGTGCAGTCGGCGATGACGGCCTTGGTCATCCGCGGCCCGATGTCTGCGTACGCGCCCGTTTCGACGAGGTATGTCATCGCCGCGGCGCGGAGCATCCCGTCTTTCGTCGCGCCGAGCCTGACCGTGGCCTCGAGCCCCATCCGGCACGGAGACGAGACGATATCCTCCTCGCGCGTATTCGTGATCCGGACGCGTCTGCCGCCGGCGGCCCGCGAAGCCAGATAGGCCAGCAGCTCAAGCTGGACGGCCGCCTTCCCGCCAAATCCGCCGCCGACAAGCGGCGCCTCCACGATCACCTTGCCCTCGTCGAGCGAAAAGAGCTTGCTGAGGGTTTTTTGCACCTCGAACGGACTTTGCGACGATGTCCGGATGAAAACCGTCCCATCGGCCGTGATCGACGCCTGCGCCGAGCGCGTCTCCATGGCGATATGATCCGACTGGGGGAGGACATACCGCCCCTCGACGACGACGTCGCTTTCGGAAAAGCCCTTCTGGACGTCGCCCTTCCGGATCAGCTCCCGGTCGCAGACATTTGTGCCCGGTTCGGGATAGACGTCCTGGACAGGCGTCTGATATTCCGAGAGCTTTTCGTGAAGGAGCGGCGCGCCGGGCCGCATCGCCTGAGACGGGGACTGGACGGCCGGCAGCTGTGCGTACTCGGCGCGAATCAGGGACACGGCCTTCGCGGCCTGAAAGTCGTTCTCCGCGACGACGAGCGCGACCGGCTCCCCGTAATACCGGACCTTATCCCTTGCCAAAAGCGGCCTGTCCTCGATGACGGACCCGTACAGCGCCGGGACGCTTTCGCCCGTCAGCACCGCCCGCACGCCGGGGACGGCGGCGGCCGCCGACGTGTCGAGCTTTATGATTTTCCCATGGGCGCAGGTGCTGACGGCTGTTCTCGCCGTCAGGGTCCCGACCGATATATAATCGTCCGTATATTTGGCGTCCCCGGTCACCTTGTCGCACGCTTCCTTGCGGATAACCGTCACGCCGATTCCTGTTCTTGCCATCTTAAATATCACCGGGCTTATAATTGGCCGCGTATGGCGATTATATTCCAGAAATACAGCAGGCCCATCTGCTGAAGATGAGCCTGCCGCTTTCATTCCGACGTCCTTATTGTCCTGTTGGCGCTCAGATGAGCTGCGTCCACTCGAAAAACGCGGGAGGGCCGGCGAGCTTGTCGTCTACGCTCACGCGGAATACCTCGTCGTGCTCCGTCGCCAGATGCTTGTCCACCGCCGCCTGGTTTTCCCAGCCGAGCAGCATATACAGCTCGTTCGGATTGGCGTTGGACTGAAAAACATGCGTCATCACATGCCCCTCGTCCTCTTGGTTGGCTTCCGCCTGGATCTTCATGGCCCGTATGACGTCGTCGGCGCAGGCGTCCTTTACCGTAAATTTAAGCAGATCGATGATCATATGCTGTCTCCTTTCATATCAGCCGGTTCCCGGCGGCCGGGCGTTCGGCCTGAGCCTCACAGGCCCCAGCAGCAGTTATACGCGGAGAGGTTGGCGCTCTTGATATTCCCGACCTCGTAGGCGTCGCCGACAATGAAGACGTCCGGGATCAGCTCGGCAAAGCTGTCGGCCAGTTCCCTGTTGCTCATCATCCCCAGCGCGTCAACGATGTAATCGGCCTCGAGCGTCGCGTACCTCCAGTCCCTGCCCTCGATGTGCACGCCCTTGTCGTCAATGGAGCGGACAATGTGGTCTCCGATCATTTTGACATGGTTTTCACCCATGAGCTTTAAGAGCATGGCGCGCGTGATGTCCATGGCCCCGGACGCAAATTCGTCCTCGGGGATCATATCCACGACGGTCACGTCGCAGCCCTCCATCGCGAGCGCCAGCGCTGATTCGCAGCCGGAGAGCCCGCCGCCGCAGACGACGATCTTTCCGGAGATCTTCCGGCGACCGGAATCGACGTCCAGGACGTTTACGACGTTGTCCCGGCCGATGCCCGGAATCGGCGGGGTCACAGGCGACCCGCCGACGGCCACGACGATGGCATCCGGGTTTTCAGCCATGACGAGCTCCGGCGTGGCCTCCGTGTGAAGCCTTATATCCGCGCCGCATTTCATTGTGGTGTCGACAACCCAATTCGTATAAAACAGCAGGTCGTCCTTAAACGGCAGCTTGCTGATGTCGCCGAGCAGGCCGCCGAGCGTCCCGCTTTTTTCAAACAGCACGACCTCGTGCCCACGCTCGACGAGCGTGCGCGCCGCCTCCGTCCCCGCGACGCCGCCGCCGACGACGACGACCTTTTTCTTGACGTCCGCCTTCGTGACCTTGCTGAACTTCTCGGTGCGCCCGAGCTGCGGATTGATCGCGCATTCGACGTGCCCGTACCCGGCGCACCCCCAGCACCGCAGGCACGGCCGGACTTCCTCCGGCTTGCCGCGGTAGCATTTTTTAAGCATGTCCGGGTCTGCCAGAAACGCGCGGGCGATGGCGACCATGTCGGCGCTGCCCTCTTCGATGATCTTCTCGGCCATATCGACGCTGATGCCGCCCACGACGCTGATGGGGATATGTATATCGGGACACTGCTTGATGTGCCGGGCCAGCGGGACGTTGACGCCCCTCGGGCGGAAATACGGCGGCATCGCGTAGAAAAAGGCGTTCCGGTCGACGATCAGGCCCGCCGAGACGGTGGCGATGTCGATATGCTCCTGAGCGAGCTTCAAGAACTCGGTGACCTCGTCGACCCGCATTCCGCCGGGGACCATCTCGTCTCCGCTGATGCGAAGCTCAACGATGAACTCGGGACCGACCGCCTCGCGGACGGCTTTTAATACCATGAGCGGGAACCGGCAGCGGTTTTCAAACGAGCCGCCATAAAGGTCCGTGCGGTGGTTCGTCAGCGGCGAGAGGAACTGGGCGATCAGGTTCCCGTGCGCGCCGTGGATGAGCACGCCGTCAAACCGGCAGCGGTAGAGCCGGTTGGCGCAGTCGGCAAAATCGGCCACGACCTTTTCGATATCCTTCTGGTTCATCTCCCGGATATACGGGTATTTGTCCGGCAGCGGCAGGCTCGTCGGCGCGATGCCCCACTCCTCCCGGATGAGGTCCGGTCCGACGCCGCGCCCGGCGTGGACGAGCTCGCAGGAGAGCTTCGCGTTATAGGTGTGGGCGGCTTCGGACAGAAGCTTCAGGTGGCCGAGCTTCAAATCGCTCGTCACGTCGATCTCCGACGGGTAATCGGCCGCCGTTTCCCAGTTGACGGGCGTCGCGCCCAGATGGATGAGCGCCACTCCGGTGGCGGCCTGCATCTCGACGAAGTCGACATACCGCTGGGTCGCCTCGCCCGACGAGTCCGTGAAATCACAGACCATGGGGGCAAACTCCACCCTGTTTTTCAGCGTCGTCCTGCCGAGGTCGAGCGGCTTGAACACGTATTTGTAATTGTTGAATGACGGCATTTTATAACCTCCTTATAGATCGCTTATCGGGACGGCAGCCGTTCGGACGCTCAGCCGCCCAGAACGATGCCGCCGTCGTGGACGTTGATGGTCCCGGTCATCTGGTTGGCGGCCGCTGTTGACAGGAAGACGCACAGCGCGCCGATTTCGATGGGCTCGGCGAAACGGTGCATCGGCATGCTGCTCTCGATCTGCTGGAACGCCTCGGGCGGAAGATCCTTGTCTAGATCGGAATGCGTCGGGCCCGGTTCGACGACGTTGACGCGGATGCCGTAGTCGCCGAGCTCGACCGCCAGCGCTTTCGTGAGCATTTCAAGCCCGGCCTTCGACGCGTGATACGCCGCCTTGGGGTGATGCCTTGTCCCGCCGACGCTTTGGCCGCCGATGGATGAGATGTTGATGATGCTGCCGCCCTTGCCGGCCTCGATCATGCGGGGGCCGACCGCGTAGATCATATTCGCCGGTCCGTGCAGGTCGGTGTCGATCACGCGGTGCCACTCGCCCAGATTCTTGTCGTCCAGAAATTTGGTGACCGTCGAGACGCCCGCGTTGTTGACAAGCACGTTGACCTCGGGGAACGTTTTGTACACCTCGCCGACCGCGCTAATCACATTCTCGAACGACGACGTGTCGCAGGCCACGCAGAAATACGTCCCGCCGTACTGCTTCAGACCCTCTGCGGCCTTGTCCCCGCTTTCCTTGTTCCGGCAGAGGATCGCCACATTCGCGCCGCTTTGGGCGAATGCCGTCGATATGCCCAGGCCGATCCCTCTGTTGCCGCCGGTGACGATGACATTAAATCCCTTGACGGAGAAAGCGTCCGTCATGCTGCTGATAGGTTTTAACATAAAGTGCATCCTTTCGTATGTGAATCTCAATGGTCATTTTCGTACGGTTTAAGATGGTTTTCAAAGAGCTCCTTAAAGCTGCCCACGCTCTTGCCCCTATAAGCGGATCGGTTTCTGTCGAACAAAATCGTATCCATGCCGATATCGTTTGCCGCCGACAGATTGACAGCCCGGTCGTCTATGGCGATACAGTCGGACGGCGGCTGGCTGAGCGCGCCGAGCAGCAGCCTGTAGATCGCGGGGTCCGGTTTTTTCAGTCCGACGTCTCCGCTGACGATCACGCAGTCGAAGTACCGGTCCAGGTCGTATTCCTTTCTTAGCCGGCTGTTCCATTCGGACAGATCGTTGGAAAGCAGGGCCAGTCTGTATTTCTCCTTTATCAGCCCGGCATACCGGGGAAACGAACGGTCGAATTTGATGCGGCTCAAATACGCCTCTTCAATACCTTTTATGTTGTCTAAGCCTATTTCCCTGAAAAACCCGTTTGAGCTGAGCTCTCCCAAAGCCGCCCTGATCCAGGCGGAATAAACAAGATGTACGTCGATATCGGGATTGTACCGCCTCAAAAAAGGCAGAAGCTCCCCGTTGGGGTCCTCCATAATAACGCCGTACATGTCAAAAACCACAGTTTTCATAATCAATCATCCCGGGCAGCAAAGCGACAGCCATTTTTGGATCTGACCGCCTGGCGGCAGCATAGGCGCGTGCGCCGTCCGTTGTGTTCTGGTTCAGGGATACAGCCCATACAAATTATGGGCGGATCGTCATAGATATTGTATTGCATCGGGCGGGCCATTGCAATATTGCGCGCGCCTGTTTCCGCCGCTTTCGGGCCGGATCAGGCATTTTCGGCAGGTTGCCCTGTCCTGCCGCCCGGATGATGTTAAAATAGACAATCAGTTTTTTGTCTGCTTGTATAGAATAACGGTTAAGCGCTTTTCATTTTAGGGAATCATACATACGGGCTATATAAAAAATCCTTCGGACGGGCCGAAGGATTTTTTACGTATTCCGAATCTGTCTGCGGGACCTAGATTTGCCTGAGATATTTCTTTATGATCCGCAGGGCCTTGACGGGATCGGACTGCGCCAGAAGGCCGATTGCGAAAAGGATGTATTTTTCGTCGAGATAAAAGCGCGGCGCTATCGGCTTTAAGATATTGGGCGCGTTCGGCTTGAGGACGGCCCCGTCCAGGACGCGGCGCGGATTCGAGGAGAAAGCCACGGGCCCGCCGGCCCCGATGACGGTCTTGACCTGCGTCAGATCCTTGCCGCGCTGCACCCAGAAATCACCGTTGTGCGTCACGACGAGCTCGATTGTGCCCACGTGCCGGTCGACGGCCGTTTTGACGGCCAGGTGCGAGAGCGTCAGCTGGCACTCGGTCTGGTCGGCCCCGTCCGGTATGCTCAGCACCGCGCGCAGCTTTCGGACCTTCTCCTCAAATGCCGCGCGTTCGTCGTCGTATAGGCCGCCCGCGTCCTCCGCGATACACGAGAGCGTGTCGAGGTTGTGGAACAATCCGAGGTCGCCCTCCACCGTCCGCTTGGCGTACGGCTCGGGCAGCCCGGCCAGCGACGCACCCTCCCTGGTGGGCGCGCCCTTGGCGATCGAATACACGTCGGTCGTCGCGCCGCCGACGTCGACGAGCAGCAGCTCCCCGAACCCCGTTTCGCCGCGCGTGCCGTCCGCGATGAGCTTCGCGGCCTCCAAAACCGCCGACGGCGTCGGCATCACGACGCCGCCGATCATCTCCCTGACCTGGCTGATGCCCTTTGCGTCCGTGATGCGGCTGATAAACAGCTCGCGTATCTTCTCGTTGACGGGGTCCAGATTGAGCCGCCCGAATTCCGGCATGACGTTTTTGGTATAGATGACGTTTTTATGCGACCCGGCGAAGATTTCCTCAATCTCGCCCCTGGCCGACTTGTTGCCGGCCACGATAATGTTCTTGACGCCGTTATCGATTCCGGCAAGCACGCGGGCGTTCTGCGTGATCGTCTTTTTGTTGCCGCCGTCCGTGCCGCCGGTCAAAAGCACGATGTCGGGCGCGAGCTCGCTGATTTCCCGCGCCTCGTCCCTCGTCATCTCGTACGAATACGTCCCGATAACCTTCGCGCCCGCGCCGAGCGCGGCGAGCCGGCCGGCCTCCGTCGTGTATTCGGGCACGAGCCCGATGCAGATCATTTTGAGCCCGCCGGCCGCGCTCGAGCACGCCACCGCGCGCGCGATATCCGCCTCGTCGACCCGAACCGTCTCCCCGAGCTTTTCAAACGCCTCCCGCAGGCCGACGGATATGTCCGTGTCGACGGTCGACGGCACCTGCACGCGCGCGGCCAGCTCCTCCTTTTCGATATCAAAAGCGACCGCTTTCGTAAACGTACTGCCGAAGTCAGATCGGAAGAGCACACGTCTGAACTCCAGTCACCGCTCATTAT
>CAYMLM010000074.1:0-12019 GCA_964391385.1 uncultured Papillibacter sp. | reverse complement strand
TATCCTTGCTCTTATTTTTTCTCCTTACTGTCCAATATGTATTGTAGTCCTACACAGCGTAATCAGGTAAAAACGCAAACCTTATTGCGGATTACGAGTATGAGGCGATATAATGTACCAAAAGCATTTAGGTCATGCGTGGTTATTGATTTTCTTCCAGAGGACGCCGGACTGCCGTCGCGGCCGTCTCCTTTGCCGGACAGCCGGCAAAACATCGTTATACCGGAAGGTGGTCTTTTTATCCCGATGCTCAAAAAAACGCTCATTATCCTGGCTGTCCTGGCGCTCATTACGCTCTATTTCATCTGGCAAAGCAACGATCTCACTGTCTCCAGATATACATATCAAAATAAAAAAATCACCGAGGCGCTCGACGGCTATAAAATCTGCCAGATCTCCGACCTGCACAACAAGCTGTTCGGGAAAGACCAGCGCCGGCTTCTGTCTCTGATAGAGCGCGAACAGCCCGACCTAATTGTCATAACGGGCGACATCATCGACGATTTTCACACGGATATTGCCAACGCGCTTGCGCTGACGGACCGCCTGACGTCCATCGCGCCCGTCTACTATGTCACGGGCAATCACGAGCTGAACACCGGGGTCGAGACGTTCAATGCGCTGCTGGAAGGCCTGGAGAGCGGCGGCGTCACGGTTTTACGCGATGCGGTCCGGGAGATCTCAAACGGCGGCGAAAGCTTTTATCTTCTAGGACTGGACGATTCCAGCCGGCGCGACGGCACACCCGCCCGCCTTGTCTCGGAGCTGAGCGACGACAAGCTGCAGGTCCTGCTCGTACATCGGCCCGAAAACTTCGAGCTTTACGCGGCGGCCGGCGTGGACCTCGTCTTCGCCGGACACGCGCACGGCGGACAGGTCCGGCTGCCGTTTGTCGGCGGCCTGTACGCGCCCGGCCAGGGTTTTTTCCCAAAATATACGTGCGGGATGTATACGCTCGGCGCGTCCACGATGGTTGTCAGCCGTGGCCTCGGCAACAGTCTGCCCGGCCGGATCAACAACCGTCCGGACCTCGTAGTGGTGACATTGGCATCAGCCGGGACGTAAAAACGCCGGCGCGCAGAGCGGCGCCGGCCGGGCAGAGGCCGTCTGATTTGTGCTTTTATTGTTAAAACGCACAGTCTTTTATTCCCATTTTTACAATCCTACAAAAAGAGCGCTTTCGGCTGGTGTAATCATACAAATATCCACATAAACACAACCTCGATTTTATGGATGTTCTCTAATTCTTTTGATGTTTTATGTTCATTGTTCCAATTGAAAAAAGGCGTTTGTAGTTTATAATTATAGTGATCGATTCATTCAACGGATGATCAAAATGAAAAGAAAAAGGAAGGAAAATGCATCATGATGAAAAGAATCCTGTCTGTACTTATCTGCGTATTGCTGATAACCTTCGCTTTCGCGGGCTGCGCGAGCAAAGAAGAACCCGCCGGCGGCGACAACTCCGGGCAGGCCGCGGCGCTCACCGGAAAGGACATAGCCACCGAGGATGTCAAGATAGCTTTCATTCCCATCAGCACGGCCGGCATCACGAATCAGATATACAACGTAGCCATCGCTGAAGCTATTTCTATGTATCCCAACGTGGTCATCAATGTCTTTGACGGACAGTACGATGTAACGGTTATCAACAACATTATCCAGGAATGCATCACGCAGGCATACGACGCGATCATCTTTGAAAGCCTTGACACCGAGGCCTCCAACGGCGCCGTGACGGACGCCGAGAACGCCGGAATTCCGGTCCTGTCGCTCAACGGCGGCGCGCCTTCCGCCCTTCATTCCTACCACATCCAGGGCGCCGACTACGAGATGGGCCAGCAGGGCGCCCAGTACCTCGCCGAGGCCTGCGGCAACAAGGGCAACGCCATTATTCTCGATGCGCCGTCAGGCTCCGTCTCCGCGGCCCGCATGGGCACCGGCGCCAAGGAATACTTTGAGCAGAAGACCGAAATGACGATCATCGACCACCAATACATAGACAAGTGGTCCATTGACAACGCCGTGACGACCATGAGCGACCTGCTCACGAAGCATTCGGACATTCAGGTCGTCTACTGTGCGTCCGACGATATCGCGCTTGGCGCCTGCCAGGCCATCGAGGCCGCAAACCGCCAGAACGACGGCATTCTCGTATGGGGCGGCACCGGATATCCCTCGGCTTTCGAAGCCATCAAGGAAGGCCGCATGTACGGCACATCCTGGTGCGACACCTACAGCGAGATGTGCACGACCATTTACACGGCCCTGTTTATGATAGACGCCGGTATGACATCGGTTAAATGCGGCTTCACCGAGACCCCGATCGTCAAGCAGGCCATGATCGCCGTCACGGGAGACAACGTCGACAGCATCTACGATATATCCCGCTGGAACTATGACAGCGCTTATATCGGTTAAGCCAAACAAAGGCAATACGTGTTTTGGATTGCTAAATAAGGCTTGACGGCACCCCATAGGGATCTGACGGCGGGGCCCTGTCGAAGGACAAGGCCCCGCCGTTCATGCAATATTACAAATAGACACGATTTCAGGAGGTCTATTCCAAATGAGCAGCAAAAATATCCGAAGGCTCATAACGCTCGGACTTGTCATAGTGCTTTGGGTCGTATTCGCTTTGACGACGGAGAATTTCGTCTCAATGCGCAATATGCTTCAGCTCCTGAAGGAGTCGGCGTTCGTGGGCCTGATCGCGGTTGGTATGTGCTTTGTCATTGTCGGCGGCGGCATCGACCTGTCGGCGGGCGGCATTATCTGCGTCGTGGCAATCCTGACTTCACGCATATCGTTCATTCCCGGCATTCCCGGTATCGTCGTTCTGCTTTTCAGCGTCATCATCGGCGCATTGATCGGCACTCTGAACGGTACGCTCGTCACACGGCTGCACCTGACGGAGTTTGTCGCAACGCTCGCATCCGGCTTCATGTATGCCGGCCTCGGCCTGGTGTTCGCTTTCCATGTGAACGGGGCGCTTGTCTCAAAGAGCATCACAAACAAGAGCTTCCTCGCCATCGGAAAAAGCGTCGGAGGGCTTTACTGGATCACCGTCGCCTGGGTCATCGTCGCCATTATCGCGCTGATTATCATGACACGCACGCGCTATGGCACACATACCTACGCCATGGGTTCCAACGCCAGGAGCGCGCAGATGTCCGGCGTCAACAACAACTTCATCAAGGCTACCGGCTTCATCATATGCGGCGCGACGGCCGGACTGGCGGCGGGAATGCAGGTTTCCTATATGACCGCGGCAAGCCCCTCGCTCGGCGTCGGCTATGAATTCCAGGCGATCGCCGCGTGCGTCGTCGGAGGCGTTGTCCTTGGGGGAGGAAAAGGCGATCAGATCGGCGCGGGACTCGGTTCGATTTTTATGGTCCTGATACTCAACGGGCTGAACAAATACGGACTGCACGCCGCCTGGCAATACGTCGCGATGGGCGTGATCATCGTCATCGCCACGGCGTTTGATTCGAGCTTCAACATCCTGATGTCAAAACGGCTCGAAAGAAAGGCAATTAAACAGGCCCAGCTGAAAGAATCGATGGCGGGAGGCGTGAAATGATGGAAAACAACGTACTCCTGAGGGCGGAAAATATCTGCAAGCAATTCAACGGCATCCCGGTGCTCAAAAACGTAGACCTCGAGATACGCAAGGGCGAGGTCCATGCCCTGATGGGCGAAAACGGAGCCGGGAAATCCACCATCATCAAAATCATAACCGGCGTTTACACAAAGGACGACGGCCAGATATTTATGGAAGGCGAGCCGGTGGAAATCAACTCCCGGCAGGACGCGCGGAAAGCGGGCATCGCCGTCATATATCAGGAACTGAGCCTTGTGCCGGCGCTGAGCGTCGTTGAAAACATCTTTTTGGGTCAGGAGCTGACCCAGTACGGCTTTTCTTCCAGAAGGAAGATGCGCGACGAGGTGCAGGCGCTCATCGACCGGCTGAAATTCGATATCGATCCTGACGCGATCGTCGAAACAATGAGCATGGCCAAACGGCAGATGGTCGAAATCCTCAAAGCGCTGCTCGTACGCGCGAAGGTCATCATCATGGACGAGCCCACCTCTTCCCTGTCGGCCTCCGAGCAGGAGATACTGTTCGACACGATCCGGCTGGCCAAGAAAGACGGCGCGAGCATCCTCTACATATCGCACCGCCTGGACGAGATCATAGAAGTGGCCGACCGGCTGACGGTCATGCGGGACGGCGAGAACGTGGGCGTGCTGGACAAGGAGGAGATTTCCCCCCAGACGGTCGTGCCTATGATGCTTGGCAAAGAGGTCAGTCACGTTGACGTCGTTTCAGGCCAAAGCAACCGCATCGAGGAAAACAGGCTCGAAGTGCGCGGACTGAGCTACAAAGCACTCCTCAGGGACGTCAACTTCACAGCTTACGGCGGAGAGGTGCTCGGCATCGGCGGCCTTGTCGGCTCGGGCAGGACAGAGCTTCTCAAATGCATTTACGGCTGTCTTAAACAGGATTCGGGCACCGTGACGCTCAACGGCGTCCCCGTCAGCAAGTCCGTCGGCAAAAACCTCAAAAACGGCTTTGCCTATGTTCCTGAGGACCGGCGCAACGAGGGTTTCATCCCCACGCTCTCAATAGAACGCAATCTTGCCCTGGCAAGCTACGACAGGCTGGCACCACGCGGGCTCGTCCTGAAAAAACGCGAGGCGGAATGGGCGGTTAACGCCATCAAAAACTACGACATCCGGCCTCCCATGAAAGAGCTGCCGGTCGCCAACCTCTCCGGCGGGAATCAGCAGAAGGTCGTGGTGGCTCGCGGCCTTGCCCGGTCGCCGAAGGTGCTGCTCTTAGACGAGCCGACCGCCGGCATCGACGTCGGCGTCAAGGCCGAGCTCTACCAGATCATACGCGATCTCGCCGCGTCCGGTACGATCGTCGTCATGGTCTCCTCGGACCTGGCGGAGCTCCGCCACGTCTCCGACCGTATCCTTGTCATGTATAAGGGCCGGTTCTTCGAGGAATTCACCCACGAAAGGGTCACCCAGAACGCAATTCTGCTGGCGGCTTCCGGCGTACACACCGAGGAGGGCAAAGCCTTATGACGACACAAAAAAAGAGCTTTAGACAAATCGTCGGTTCAAACTGGGGCCAAAAAATCTCCATTCTAATAATTTTTGTGGTTTTCATGGCCATCTTCCAGCGCCAGTTCTTCCTGCCCACCAACTGGACGAGTATCCTGCGCGCGATTTCCATCTACGGTATTATGGCGTGCGGCATGTTCTTTGTCGTTTTGATCGGCGGGCTGGACCTCTCCGTCGGTTCCATGGCCGGCCTCTCCTCGACCATCGTGATGATGTCGGTCGTATACAGCGACTACGCATACGGCTCGTTCGTCAAGGGACTTGTAATCGCTCTGGCCGTATGCACCGCGATGGGTTTGATTCACGCATTTCTCGTCACACGCTTTAAAATGCCGGCTTTCGTCGTCACACTTGCGTCGAAATACGTCCTATACGGCGCCATTATGCTCATCTCGAACAACACCTTTACGTATCTTCAGAACAAAGAATGCTTTCTTTATAAGCTGGGCAACGCCAAACTGTTTTCGATTCCTCTTCCGATCATCATCTTCATCGGGATTGTCGTCGTCTGCGCGGTTATACTCAATCTCACAACGTACGGCCGAAAGCTTTACGCAGTGGGAGGCAATCCGACGGCGGCCGACCTCATCGGGATCAAATCGAAGCAGAGCACCCGGGTCGCGTTTGTCATATGCAGCGTGGCCGCCGGCCTCGGCGGCATCATCCTCGGCAGCATGAACTGCGTGGCCGGCCTGAGCACGGCCTCCGGCTACGAGGGCAACGTCCTCATGGCCATGATCGTGGGCGGCATCAACCTGGCCGGCGGCGAGGGCGGTATCCTCGACGCGGTGTACGGCGCGCTGCTTGTCGGCATTATCGACAACGTGCAGATCCTCATCGGCATCCCGGCAGATTACCAGGATTTCGTACGCGGCTTCATCATCCTCGCGGCCCTCTCGCTCAACGTCTACACTTACCGCAGGATGCACGGCCTGATACCGCCCAGGACGCGCCGCAGAAAAAGTCAGTCGGTCAAAACCGAAACGGAATCAAAAGCCGGAGTGACGCAATAAGCAAACACATCGGAATAGAAATCGGCGGGCAGATTTTTCTCTGCCCGCCGATTTTGTTGTCTAGAATCAGTTGACAAACGGCGTCAGGCCGTTGTCCGTCAGCAGGATCCAACTGCCGCCCGCGCCGGGAAGCGGTTCCCATTGCGTCCGGTCCTCTCCGACAAATACATATGCAGCGCCGTTTCTTTGGCAGATGTCGCCGTTCATCAGCAGCGGCCGCCACCCGATGGCCGTGTTGTATGCCGACGCGCTGATTTCGGCGGTGGGATCGAAGGGCTGCATGAAGGGCAGGATGCCCGGTTCGCTCCGATATTTCAAAGCCTCTTCTCTCGTGAGAATGTTATCGCTCGTCACAACATATATTTCGCCGCCGCTGACGTAGACAGTCCCCGCCGCCAGGCGGACGTCGTCCCAGGACAGCTCGGCCAGATCGCACAGTGCCTGCCAGTCGTACAGCAGTATGTGGCCGAGGACGGCGTCTGACGCGGCCAGCTTCTCGAGGTCGTCCTCGAAATCGATGGCGTGGCTGCCGACGGCGCCATGCACGGAGCAGACGAGCTGACCGTCCCGGACGGAAAACGTCCCGCCTTCGGGGCAGGTCAGGCCGTCGAGCGCGCCGCGCAGTTCGGGGGGACAGCGGCTGGCGTCCAGCGCATCCTCAAGGGTATACCCTTCCGTATCGAGCGCCTTGAAGAGTTCATAGCTTTTCATGTATTCCCGGCGGTTGATTTCACACACCGTAAACTGCGCGTTCTCTATCTGCTTATAGAAAACCGGCGTCATCATACTGACCGTAACGGCTATGATGGTCACGGACAATAAGAGCTCAATCAGTGAAAAACCTTTTCTGTTTTTCATGTCGTCCACCCATTCTCTTTCGTACGACCTAACGCCGAAGGCACATACCCGAGCCGGGCAGAACAATCGCGGGCCCAGCCTTCGGCGCAGTTTATTGCCGGAATGGCCGCCATTACGGCAATAAAAGGCAGCTTTGCTTTCAATATATCACAAAATAGCGCCGCCGGCTACAATATTTTTACAATTTGCTTGTTTTTTCATCGTCCCTTCTTATTGTCAAATAGGGAGAAAGTCCCTGATACATCAGCTTGAAGATGAATTCCGCCATTTCGGAAGCCGTCTTTGTCATACCGCCCTGAAGCCATTTCTGGATGACGCCGATGCTGCCGCTGACGCCGAAGAGCGTGGCGTACCGGACCATTTCGGGATCGAATTCCTTACGGTTCTCCCACTCCACCATCCGCTGCTCCTGGATAAGCATCATGATTTCCTTCTGAAAGGCAATATCCCCGTATTCGCCCATCAAAGCGCGGCACAAATCGGCGTTTGCAACAATGTATTCAAAAATCGTCTTCATCAGCTGAAATGTCTCTGATTCGCTGTCAATGAAATTGATCTTCCTGAAATGTATGTCAAGCTCGTTTAAAAGCTCGTCCTCGATCTGACGAAGCAGGTCGTGGGGGTCTTTGTAATGCGCGTAAAACGTGCTTCTGTTCAGATCGGCCAGCCCGCAGATCTCCTTAACGGTGATTTTGTCGATCGACTTTTGCTCCAGAAGCGATATGAGGCTCTGCTTTAAGACCAGCCTCGTATATCTGACGCGTCTGTCGTCCCGAGCTCCGCTCATAAATGATCCCGGCTTTCCTGTTCATAATATTTTTACAATTGTCGGCCGGCTTTAACCGACAGTCGCTTTGCCTTCTGTCGGCAAAACCGCATATCCTGCCAATTTGTTCATTGTATTGCAACACTATGTTTATTATAATTCTTTTTGATGATTTTTCAACACATTGTTGCTTGTTTACCTGGAGGATCCGTATGCGCAGAATCACCGAATCCATCATCCGGCACAAAAAACTGGTCGTGTTCCTGTTTATCGGCCTGGCCGCCGTCTGCGCCCTCCTGTCGCGCGGCGTTTCAATCAACTACAGCTTTACCGACTATCTGCCGAAGGAGGCTCAATCCACAAAAGCCCTTGAGATTCTGGAGGACGAGTTCGTCCAAAGCGTGCCGAACGCGCGCGTCATGATAAACGGCGTGTCTCCCGAGGAAGCTCTTGTGTATAAGCAGTCGCTTGCCTCCATCGACGGCGTCTCGGACGTCATCTGGCTTGACGACGTCATGGACCTGAAAACGCCGCTCGAAACGGCAGACAGCAAGACTGTGGACGATTACTACAAGGACGGCAGCGCGCTTTTCTCGCTGACGGTTGAAAAGGGCTACGAGGTCAGCGCCACGGATAAAATCTACGAGCTGGTCGGCGAAGACAACGCCGTGTCGGGCAGCGCCGTCAATACGGCCGCCGCGATGAAAATGACCGGCAGCGAAACCAGGACCGCGATGATCATAGCCATCCCCGTCATCATACTGGTTCTGATCCTGTCGACGACATCCTGGCTGGAACCCGCCTTGTACATGATCGCTATCGGCATCTCCGTGCTCATCAATATGGGCACCAACCTGATCTTCGGCGAGATATCGTTTATCAGCAACGCCATCAGCCCCATTTTGCAGCTGGCCGTCTCGCTCGATTATGCCATCTTCCTGCTTCACAGCTTTGAGGCGCACCGGCAAAAGACCGATGATGTCAACGAGGCGATGCGTCTGGCGGTCAGGCAGGCGTTCTCCTCGGTTGCGGCAAGCGCCGCCACGACGCTGTTCGGTTTTTTAGCGCTCGTCTTTATGGATTTCCGGATCGGCGCCGATCTCGGCATCGTATTGGCCAAGGGCATCGTCCTCAGCTTCCTGTCGGTCATTGTGTTCCTGCCGCCGCTCACGCTTTTATGCCTGAAGCTGATCGACAGGACAAAACACAAGAAAATACTGCCGCATGGAAATCGTGTCGGCAAGATCGTCCCGAGGCTCGGCATCCCCGCGCTGATTCTCGTCCTGCTGATCATCGCGCCGACCTTTCTGGCCCAGTCAAGCAACAATTTCAGCTACGGAACGAGCCTGCTCGGCGCTGCCGGCAGGACCGGCGACGATACGGCCGAGATCAACGAGCGGTTC
Source organism: uncultured Papillibacter sp. (assembly GCA_964391385.1). Taxonomy (GTDB): domain Bacteria; phylum Bacillota; class Clostridia; order Oscillospirales; family Oscillospiraceae; genus Sporobacter. Next base: position 2,843 of record CAYMLM010000074.1, on the reverse strand, counting down.
GGACAGTCGACGGTCGTCGTCCTGCTCGTTCCCAGGGGAGATCCCGCCAGGGAAAGCCTCTTATGCCGTGAGCTTGAGAGCGAGCCTCATGTGACCGGCATCCTCTCCTACGCGACCGCCGTCGGTCCGGAGGTCCCCGGCGAATTTCTGGACAGTGCGATCACCGAGCAGTTTTATTCCGAAAACTACAGCCGTATCATCGTCTATACCGATACGGCCGAAGAAGGAGACCTGGCGTTTGCGGTGGTGGAACGGGTGCAGGGGATGGCGCGCGCCTACTATGGCGACGCGGTTTATTCGTCCAGTCAGAGCGTGACGATGTATGATATGAAAAATGTCGTCACGAGAGACAATCAGGTCGTCAATTATATCGCCATCGGAGCAATCTTTCTGGTGCTGCTCGTCACCTTCCGGTCCGCTACGCTGCCGCTCATCCTGCTGATTACGATTGAAGCAGCCATATGGATCAATCTGTCCTATCCGTATTTCGTCGGCAACGAGCTCGTCTATATCGGTTATCTGATCATCAATACCGTCCAGCTGGGCGCGACCGTCGACTATGCCATATTGTTTACAAACCATTACATCTCAAACCGGAAAACGCTGCCCAAAAAGGCCGCGGTAAGGGAAACGCTCGGGCAGGTCTTCGGCTCCATCCTGACGTCGGCCACGATCCTGTCGCTGGCGGGCTTCGCTTTGAAAATCACCTCCACCAACCAGATTGTTTCCGAAATGGGCCAGCTTCTCGGGCGGGGTACGATCATCGCATTTCTGATGGTTCTTGTCTTTCTCCCCGCGGCCTTGTCCCTGTTTGACAGAATTATTGAAAAAACAACCATCCGCACCGTATTTCACAGGAGTGATAAACAATGAAAAAAACGCTCAAAGCAATCCTGACGCTGCTGCTGTGCGCGGCGCTTCTCATCCCCACGGTCCTGGCCGCCACTCAGCCCGACCCGACGGCGGCGGCTGCTGGTACGGACCCCAAACTGTCCGATGAGCGGGAGGAAATCGTCTATGCCAACCTCACGGCGTCAGGCGAGGTCAAAGATGTTTACGTCGTGAGCATCCTCAGCAACAGCCAGGCGGGCCCCGTTGTCGACTACGGCGGGTATCTGTCGGTCAGAAACCTTACGAATACAGACGAACTGACGCTCAGCGGCGACAAGGTGGCGGCAAACGCGCCGGCCGGCGATTTTTATTACCAGGGCGCCCTTCAGGACGCCCGGCTGCCGTGGCTTATAGACGTGTCCTACCGCCTGCAGGGCAAGGAAGTGCCGTCCACGGAAATGGCGGGAAAAACCGGTCAGGCCGAAATATGCATCACGACCGGGCCCAATGTCGACGCCGATCCGGCCTTTTTTGACAACTATATGTTGCAGGTGACGTTGACGCTCGATACCTCAAAATGCCGGAACATATCCGCATCCGGCGCAACCATAGCCAACGCCGGCGGCGACAAGCTCGTCACCTTCACCGTCATGCCGGGCGAATCGGCCGTGCTGCCCGTAACGGCCGACGTGACGGACTTTTCCATGCAGGGCATCGAATTTGCCGCGCTGCCGATGTCCCTTGACATCGACACACCCGACACAGCGGAGCTCACCGACGACCTCGGCGACCTCTCCGAAGCCATCAGCGAGTTAAACGACGCGGTCGGGGAGCTCTATTCGGGCTCTGCCGACTTGAAAACCGGCGCGGAAGACCTGAAAGAAGGCTCGTCGTCTTTTCAGGACGGGCTGGGAACATTGAACGGCGGTTCCGGCGAGCTCATCACCGGCTCCTCGGAGGTCATGAACGCGCTCGTGACCCTCTCCGCCTCTCTGGACGGCTCGGCCGACGGATTGGACGTCGCGGCCCTGGCGCAGCTTCCGGACACCCTTGACCAGCTGTCGGACGGCATCGACAACATATCGGCCGCACTGACGGACCTGGATGATGCCTTCGGGCCCGCCTACGCGGCGCTCGACGCGGCGATTGGGCAGATCCCCGACGCCCAGCTCCCGCAGGAGGACCTCCTGGCGCTGTACCAGAACAATCCGAGTCAGAAGGACACGCTCGACACGCTGTCGGCGTATTACGCCGCCGCGGCCGAGACCAAGGCCACGTACGAGGCTGTCAAGGAGGCGTTCGACGCGGTCGGGACCGCCCTCGGCCAGTCGGCCGGCTCGCTCGACGAGATTTCCGGGGCGCTGACGACGATCTCGGGAATGATCCGCACAGCCTCGGAGGGCACCGACGCGGCCGCCCTGATGCTGCAGCTGACCGAGGGTTTAAAAACGCTGTCGGCAAAATACGAGCTGTTTCATGCCGGACTCGTCGACTACACCTCGGGCGTTTCATCGCTCGCATACAGCTACGGCAAGCTGGACGACGGACTGTCCGGCGTCACGGGCGGAATCGGCGAGCTCAATGACGGGCTCGGTCAGCTGTACGACGGAACAACCGAGCTGAACGGCGAGACCATAGATATGCCGGAGCAAGTCGACGACAAGGTCCAGGAACTCATAAACGATTATGACAAGTCCGGTTTTGTGCCGCCCTCTTTTGTCTCGGGCAAAAATACGAACACGGTGTCCGTGCAGTTTGTCTTTAAGACCGACAAGCTTGAGAAGGCGGAGACGGCGTCCGCCGTTCCGGAGACGGAGGCAAAGGACGACACCTTCTGGGACAGACTCCTGGCGCTGTTTCGTTAGGCGCGGCGGCCGTGAACTGTCGGCACACGGGTCCTTTATTTGATTTTCATTCGCACACCTGAAATGGGGGCGTTCGCCCCCATTGCTTATTCCGGGCGGAACGCCTCCGGATGGAGGCGCGGTATTGAAGCTCACGAACGGCTGCTT